>JAEUJP010000791.1 GCA_016793725.1 Myxococcaceae bacterium
AGCCGCAGCGTCTGTCGTGGGGTTCGGCTCACCTCGCCAGGCACGGTCGGCCTCGCGCGCGAGCTCTTCACCGCTGCGCACCATGCGCGTGCACCCGCGCTCGAGAAACTCGATGCCGGTGATGCCCTTGCCGTCGGGCCAGACGTTCACGGCGATGACCGGCACGCCGAGGGCCATCGCGTCGACGGCCGCTGACGAACGTTCGGTGACCGCCGCCCGCGCGTGGCCGAGCATTTCGAAGATCTGAATGCCGTCGCGGCTGCGGTCGGGCTCGACGATCTCGAGCCGGTCGGCTGGGCCCCGCCGGTAGAACTCGGCGCGGTCTTTGGGGTGGAGCTTCACCCTCCACCGAATGTGCGGCGTTCGGTCGGCGGCATCGTGCAGAATTCTGATGAGCGCCTGATGGTGCTCGAGGCGAGTCTGGTCGCCCGGCCCCGATGCCGCGACGAGAATGCAGTCGTCGTCGGCTGGCGCGCGGTCTCTGGCCGAGAACCGCGCGAAGATCTCGTCGAACCTCGGCGAACCGGTGATGGTGATGCGCTCTCGGGGCACACCGTTCGCAAGCAGCGCACGCTGGCTGGGCAGGCCCCAGGCGCAGACGAGCGAGGTCGGGCACTCTTGCCACTTGGGGTCGTCGCCGAAGATGACGCCGTGCTCGACGACGGCCGACGGCACCCCCAGGGTCTCCGAGACACGCCCGGTGATGCGCCCCTCGATGACGAACGGGTTGCCGACCCGAACGAGATCGGGCTTCAGCTCTCGTACTGCGGCCGCGAACGAGGCAGTGAAGAGGGCAGCCCGCGGGAGGTCGGCGCGAATCGCCCGGCGTGTCGCCGCGCCAAGCAGCCTTCGCTCGTCGGCATCGAAGCCTTCGATGCACCGCGACAGGGTCTCGTTCAGCGCATCGAGGCGCACCTGGGCGGGCACGAGCGCTGCCGCACGAAGGCCGTCACCGAAGCGCCCGTGCATGATGCCGAACCAGGGGTAGCCGGCGCGGTCGAGCTGCGGTGCAAAACGGCGATCGATGAGCCCGAACACGGTCTCGACGCCATGCCGTTCGCGGAGCTTCTCTGCCTCGGGCAGCATGTCGGCGACGTGCATCGCGGTCAGCGGCACTGCGAGCTGTCGCCGCCGGGCCTTTGGGCCCATGCGTGCCGAGCCCACCGATGCGCGCAGCTGAACGGCGCGCCGCGCGAGCCACGCCATGGTGCGGAGCGACCGTGAGCCCTGCGCGGGCAGCTCGGGAACATCGGCGAGCATCGGGCAGAGCGCGAGTACGGCGGCGGCTTCGGCCGAGACGCCGGTGAGTCTGGGGCGGCCGCCGCTGCGCTGCGCGATCTGGCGCAGCAGCGTCAGGTTCGCGAGGTGGTTGCCCCCGTCGATGATGATGGGCTGACGAAGCGCGTCGAACGGGTCATAAGGCGTGCCGCCGATCGTGGTGGGAGCGACGCCCGTGCGTTCGGCGAGCCGGCGCAGCTCGTTCAACCAGGTGGCGGCGCGTCGTTGAAAGTGAATCGTCGCCGGCATCGCGACGCCGCGGGCTGCGTCGGCGAGGGTCTGCACGGCCGGTGGGCTCGAGGCGCGCGACACGGACTCAAGAGTGCGCTGAGAGGTCGTCAGATTCACAGCTCGCCCGCATTCAGACACCGGTGCATAGCCGACTGGCCCGCGGGGCGCACCGGAAGACGGCTTGATGGTGTTTTGAATGGATGGTACGGCCGCGGGTACGCGTGGCAGGCACGACGTTACGCGCTCGCCCCAATGAACACACTCGCAGTCATCACCGCCCGTGGTGGTTCGAAGCGCATTCCGCGCAAGAACTTGAGGCTGCTGGGCGGCAAGCCCCTGGTCGCGTGGATGCTCGAGGCCGCGCTTGCATCGAAGCGGCTGACGCGGGTCGTGCTGTCGTCAGAAGACGATGAGATTCTCGCGGTCGCGGGTCGCGTTGGCGCTTCGGTGCCGCTGAGGCGCCCCGCTGAGCTCGCGACCGACACGGCACCGAGCGTCGACGTGGTGCGCCACGCGGTGGCAGAGGTCGAGCGCGCCGACGCGAGGCGGTTCGATGCGGTCGTGACGTTGCAGCCGACCACGCCGCTCACCGTCGGCGCCGACATCGACGGCTGCATCGCGGCGTTCGAAGAGACGCGGGCCGAGACGGTGGTCTCGGTCACGCAGCTGCAGAACGTGCCGCACCCCGCGAAGCTGAAGGTGATGGGCGAGGGGAATCGGCTCTTGCCGTGGCTCGAAGAAGAGCGCGGGCGCATGGCAGCCCACCAGCTGCCGACGATCTACGTTCGCAACGGCGCGATGTACGTGACGCGGCGTGATGTGCTCGAGCGAAACGTGATCATCGGCGACGACTGTCGCGGCTTCGTGATGCCCGCTGATCGTTCAGTCGATCTGAACTACGAGATCGACTGGCAGTTTCTCGAGTTCCTCATGTCGCGGCGTGGAGTGGGCGGTGGGTAGGTGAGCCGCATCTTTTTGATGGGGGCGCAGCGCCTCTACGTCGACGTGGGCAGAGAGCTCGTGCGGCGGGGCATCGACCCCGTGCTCATCTACGTCACCGATCACAGTGGCTTCCCTGAAGCGTTTCGTGCGGCCTTCCCGCAGGCGACGCTGTTGCCGGCGTTTCCGCTCTACGGTGCGAACCTCCCGGTGGGCCTCAAGGTCGACCTCCAGCCAGCGCAGACCGAAGACATCGAGGCGCTCGCGCCGTGGGAGGGCGCGGTGCTGCAGATGATGGATCGGCGCAACTTCGACGGCCTCGCCGCGCACGACGTGCGCCACATGTACCTGCGCTACATCGCGATGTGGCGGGCGCTGCTCGAGCACTTCAAGCCCGATGCAGTGCACTTTCATCTGACCCCACACCAGGGGCACGACTTCGTGCTGTACCTGCTGTGCCGGCGTCTCGGCATACCGACCATCATCGTCGAGGCGACCTACCTGAAGCAGCGCTTGTTCATTCGCCGGGCGATCGAAGACGTGCCGCGACCGAGCGCAGAAGAGCTGTCGCGCAAGCTGCTCGAGTTCGGTGGGGCTCCACCTCCGCTCGAGACCGCGCAGCAGCACACCATCGCGAAGCAGCTCGTCGACCCGCTCGACATCGAGAAGAACCTGTCGATACGCCGTCAGCTCGCCGAGCTGCTGAAGCCCGCAGTGCTCACGCGCGCCCTGAAGCCCAGCTACGACAACGCGTTCGGGCTGACGCAGCGGCGACCTCCGCAGGCGCTGTACCGCATCTACGAGCTGTGGGGCCGCATTGGCGTGCGCGAGACGTACCGTTTCTACCAGCAGCGAGCGAAGCGCAGCCGACTGTCGGAGCCGTTCGTCTACTTACCGCTGCACTACCAGCCCGAGAAGACGACGTTGCCCGACGGCCTGCGCTTCACCGATCAGTTGCACATCGCCGAGGTGCTGGCCGCGTCGTTGCCCGCCGGGTGGAAGCTCTACGTCAAAGAGCACGCGAGGCAGTTCAACCTGTCGTACGGGTTGCGGGGCACAACGTGGTCGAAGGGGCGCAGCATGCACTTCTACCGGCGTCTCGCGGCGCTGCGTGGCGTCGAGCTCGTCGACCTCGATGTGCCGTCGGCCGATCTCGCCGCGAGCTCGCGCGCGGTGGCGACGGTGACGGGCACGAGCGGGTGGGAGGCCCTGCAGATGGGCAAGCCGGTGCTGGTCTTCGGCAGCGCCTGGTTCTCGAGCTGCCCGGGCGTCTACCGCATTCGTGACACCGCCGAGGTCGGGCCGGCGCTGCGGCACATCGCCGCATCGGCAGGGCACGTCGACACCGCGGCCGTGCTCGCCTGGGCGCACGCGATGCAGTCGCCACGCAACACGTTTCGCGGAGTTCATTGGGACCCGCTGGTCGAGAAGACAGACATGACCCCCGAAGAACATGCGCGCTCGTATGCCGACGCGCTGGAGGCCGCGGTGAGAGACGCCCACATCGGAGTGAAGGCATCGTGACACTCAAGCTCGGTCTGATCGGTGCGGGGAAGATCGCCGTCAAATACCTCGAAGTGCTGGCCGCGGTACCCGACGTCGAGATTGCGGCGATTGCAAACCGCAGCAACCCGGTGATTCACGACCTCGCCTCGCGCTTCGCGATTCCCAAGGTCTTCAACGACTCCCGCGCGCTGCTCGACTCGGGCGTCGACGCCGTCATCGTCGCCCCGAGCGTGATCGCGAACTTCGAGGTCTCGCAGGTGTGTCTCGAGCAAGGCATGCCGTGTCTGCTGGAAAAGCCGCCCGGCCTGACCGTCGCCGAGGCTGAAGCGCTCGCGAACCTCGCGGCGAAGAAGTCCGTACCGCACCTGGTCGCGCTGAACCGGCGCTACTACTCGAGCGTGCGGCAGGCGCGCGAGGCGATCGCCGAGAAGGGGCGCTTGATCGCGGTCGCAGTCGAGGCGCCCGAGAAGCTCGAGCACACCCGAGCGCACCCACCGGCGATCGCCGCCCGGTGGATGGTGGCGAACGGCATTCACTGTCTCGACCTCTTTCGACACCTGGGAGGCGAGGTCGAGCAGGTGCACGCGGTGTCGCACGTCGGCGGCCCCTCGGCTCCGTCGTCGTTCGCGGCGCTGGTACGCTTCGCGGGTGGGCTCGCGGGTCAATTTACGTCGCACTGGGCAGCGCCCGGCCCGTGGACGGTGACGCTCTACGGCGAGGGGCGGCGGGTCACGCTCAAGCCCATCGAAAAGTGCAATGTGCTCGACGCCGACGGCACCGAGCGGGCGCTCGAGCCCGACCCGATCGACGTGAAGTTCAAGCCGGGGCTCTACCGGCAGCTCGAGGCCTTTCTCGCCGTGGTGCGCTCACGCGGAGCGGTCGCAGCGCCTGGGGCCGATCTCGCTGAGGCGGTGAAGACGATGAGGCTCATCGCGCAGATCGGGGGCACCGAGTGATGCGCGCGGCGATCATCGGTCTCGGGCGTCAGGGTTTGCGGCATGTCGACGCGTACGCCGAGCTCGACGGGGTGCAGGTCACGGCCGTCTGCGATCTCGATTCGGCGCGCATCGAGGAGGCGCGCAAGAGGCTCCCCGGCGCCAAGGGTTACGCGAGCGCGAGCGACCTGCTGCGGGCCGAGAAGCCCGAGCTGCTCTCGGTCGTGAGCCTCGCACCGACGCACGGCGAGCTCGTGGTGCAGGCAGCCGAGCTCGGGGCGCGCGGCATCTTGTGTGAGAAGCCGATCACGACCTCGCTCGCCGAGGCCGACACGATGATCGAAGCATGCCGCCGCTCGGGCACGATGCTCGCGGTCAATCATTCCAGGCGCTGGTGGGAGCCCTACCAGCGCATGGTGAAGCTGCTTCGTGACGGCTCTCTCGGGCGGCTGGTGCACCTGCAGCACGTGTGTGGTGGTGGCCGCCTCGGCGGCGTCGGCAGTCACGCATTCGACGTGCTGCGCATGCTCGTGGGCAGCGACGCGGTCGTGGTGCGCGCGAGGCTCGATGCCGACGTCGAGCCCGACCCGCGTGGCCCGGCGTTTCGTGACCCCGGTGGCGTCGGTGAGATCGAGTTCGCGAGCGGCGTGCGGGCCAGCGTGAACATGGGCAAAGAGCTCGGCCTCAACCCGATCTGGGACATCACCTGCACCGACGGCATGGTGCGCATCGACGAGGTGGGCAAGCGGTGGCGCATTCAGTCGCGTGCGCGTGAGCATCAGGCGCTGCCGACCCATCGCCGCTACTCGGTGCCGCTCGAGGTGGCCGAGTGGGAGTGCGGTTCGCTCGACATGGTGGCGCTGACCCGCGCGGCGCTCCGCGAGCTGGCGAGCGGCGCGAAACCCTCGTGCTCGGGCGAAGACGGGCGGGCATCGCTCGAGCTCGTCTGCGCGTTTCACGCCTCCGAGCGGGCAGGCCGGCAGCCAGTCGCCCTGCCGCTGGTTGGCGGCGAGCGGGCGCAGCGGCTGGCGATCGCCTGACGCTTCAGCTTCTTCGCACCATGACGGTGTGGTGCAGCTCGTAGTCGGGGAGCTCGCCGCGCGCGAGCGTGACGTAGCTCGACTTGAGAAAGACGTCGTACCGGCCCTGCGACTTGAGCATCAGGCGGCTCACGGTGCTGCGCCGGCCATCGATGACGATCATCTTGGGCCAGACATCGTTGGCCCACATCAGCTCGACGTCGACGTTGGGCAGGCGCAGGCCCGAGTCGAGCTCGGCCGCGCGCTTCTTCAGCTCGGGTGACAGATCTTCGACACGGTTCGAGGGGCCATCGACGTACACGAAGTCCCACGAGCGCTTGTGGTCGATGTCGTAGTGAACGACGGGGTCGCCGTCGCGCGTGGTGACGACCCGGTCGGCACGCACCGATGTGATGCTGCCCGGGAACGGCGTCAGGTACTGCTGGAGCATCTGGTGCCAGTGGGGTGACTCTTCGACGGTCATGAG
>JAEUJP010000420.1 GCA_016793725.1 Myxococcaceae bacterium
CCCCAATGATTTGATACCAAATGTCTCTGTCGTATCCGTCGGGGTCTTTAAACCCGATCGGCTCACTGTCGAAGGTTAAGGGGGTCGTAAGTGCGTTGAAGGACTGCGGCGCCAGCTTGACCTGGTATCCGGCCACTCGCGAAGGCCCAGATACGGCATTCCACTCGGAGAGATAGGCGGCAGCGTCGGAGAACCGCTGCAGCCTCATGCAGTTTGGTTGAGCGCCAAGGTGGTAGCCCAGATCTGCCTCGAATGGGCCGAACACACACCAACCGCCGCACGAGCCGGTGAAGTGCCCGGTTAGGAGTCCCGTACTCGCCGTACTTGAGCACGTCTTAGACCCGACGATATTGGCTGGAGTTGCTCCCGCGGCGGTGGACAGAAATGTCGCAAGAACGCTCACAGCGACGGAGTTCGATAATTTCATTGCTCTATAACCCCAGTTGGATACTTTTCAGGAAGGCGAAGCGGACACCTTTGAGCTTGCTAAGTGGCGCGACAGGTCAGGCAATACGCAGGTACGGGCCGGATCACAGACACGCCTTGTAGTACTCGACCGTCAGCGTCTGGCCGGGCCCCGGCGTCGTCATCGGAGTGAACTCGATCGACAACGTCATCGGCCGGTACGTGTACGAGGTGGCCGGCACGGTCACGCCGTTGATTTTGACGACCAGGTTGCGGCCGCCGCTGAAGTCAGGCTCGGCCGACAAGTAGAAGACGGTGCGGAAACCGAACGCCGTCTTCCCGAGGTCTTGCAGCTTCATCGCCCAGTCTGGAGCGCAGATTTCGTATTCGACGCCCGACGTCTCTCGAGCCGCGTCGCGAAGCGTCACGGAGTTGGTGTAGTCGTCGTACAGGCAACTCGAGGTTTCAGCGCCGAACGGGCCGATGACGTTGAACGTGAACATGTTCGCGTTCTGGTAGCCCTTCACGTTGCGGAGACGGTTCATGTAGTACGAGTAGGTTTGGCCGCTCAGGGTGCTCTGGTCGCCGGCGTCGGTGATGACGACGATGGCGAGGTTCGCGTCGGGCCGCAGGAACCCGGCGTTCTCGGCCGTGATGAGCGGCGGCGTCAGCGCCTTCACCGAGGCTTCGAACGGGTTCTCGTCGGCGCCGTTCGTGCCGACCTGCACCTTCGAGTTGAACTTCGCGGCGACGCCCGGAGTCGTGGGCAGCAGAATGCGCGGGTTGCCGTTCGGGTTCGTCATCGGGTCATCGCCGATGAGGAAGCCGCCCCTCTGACCGCTGGTCGGCAGCGTGATGCACGGGAAGGGCGGGGGCGGGCACTGGCTCGAGCCGGCGGGCGCGTCGGAGGTCGTCACGCCCAGCTGCCAGTCGGTCATCGTCGACTGCGCGTAGGTGAGGAAGGCCGAGAAGTTCGCGCCGAGGCTCGTCTGCTTGTCACCCATCGAGCACGAGTTGTCGATGACGACGAGCACGTCGGCCTTCGGCGTCTGCGACTGCTGGAACGTGTCGGTCTGCAGACCGTCCATGTCGCCGACGCCCGACAGCGAGACCAGGTACGTCACGTTGACGCCCGTCTGAATCGCCTGAATCGCGACCGCCCCCGTGTCGGGGCCGTAGTCGATCGGCCGGTACTTCACGCGGAAGCTCGTGGCGTCGCCCGCGCCCAGAATGAGCCCACCCGGAGGAACGACCGGGGTCGACGTGAAGACGAACTCGGGGCAAGGCGCGCCGCCCGGGCAGTTCGGGCCACCGGCCTGCTGGCCTGCGGCCGCCTGCATGGTGATGGGGTACGCGTCGGCGGGCGCCCGCAGATAGATGTCGCCGCTGCACGTGTTGTAGATGGTGAACTCGCGCGCCGCGGTGTTGCAGTCTTTCTTCACGTTGCCGAAGTTGAAGGAGCCCGGCACGACCGTGAGGCAGATGGGGCCGACGCTCGCCTGCAGCGGCACCGTGCGCGACGGGTTCATCGGGTCGGCGACGTTGAAGCGGAAGGTGCCGACGAGAGACTGCGTCATCGTCTGCGTGCCGGGCACGACCGGCGCCGCGCGCACGACCGCGGTCAACGTCTCACCCGGCTGCATCTCTTTTTCGTCGATGGGGCCACCGACGAGCGAGAAGGCAGGGTCGCTGCCGGCCGCGACCTCGAGGCCGGTGAGGAAGCAGGTGTCGTTGGGGCCCGAGCCGAGGTTCTTGATTTGAATGCCGAGGTCTTTCGTGTCGGGCGGCGTGATGAGCCCGAAGTTGAGCGCCGACGGCGAGATCTGCAGGTTGCACGGAGGCAGCTGCGTCGCCTCAGCCGTCAGCTTCACCACGATGACCGGCTCATTCGGGTCGTTCGAATAGATGGTCAGGTCGGCCGCCTTCGCGCCGAGCGACTGCGGCTTCAGCGTGATGAGCAGGTCGGCGACGTTCTGGCCCGCGATCGCCGGCAGGCCCGTCATGCGGTTGTAGTTGCCGGGCAGACCGATCTCGAACTCGTCCATCGCCGTCGTGGCGTTCGTCGGCGTGATGGCGACGAGCGGGAAGCCACCGGGCACGCCACCCACCACCTGACCGAGGTGCAGGTTGGCGTTCACGTTCATGTCGAGCGGGCGGGTGCCGACGTTCTGCACGCTCACCTTGCGCTGCACCGTGTACGTCGACGAGCCGGGGAAGAAGCCCACGCGACCGAAGTTCAACGTCGGGCGCGGCGTGACGCGAATGTTCGGGCCACCGCCGGTGCACACGAGGTCGATGACGCCGTTGGGCTGCCGCACGAGGCCCGTGTCGAACGTGAAGCGCGCGCTGCGGGGCCCCAGCGACGACGGCTTGCACGCGACGCGGAGCTTCGACTCGCCGCCACCGGCGACGGTGAACGTGTCGTTCGTATCGCCAGCCGGCGGCAGGTAGATGAAGTCGGCGTAGTCGGAGCGGATGTTGGTGAGACGAATCGGCGCGTTGCTGCGGTTCGTGAACGTGATTTCACGCGGCGTCTCGACGTTGACGCTCACGTAGCCGTAGTCGATGCGCTGCGGCGTCCACGTCAGCACGCTGTCGGCACCCTTGCCCTTGAGAACCACTTCGCCGGCCGGGCAGTCGCCCGTGCCCTTCAGCGTGACGCGCGCTTCGTACTCGCGGAGCTCGGTCGGGCTGAACGAGAACTCGACCGCGCGCATGCCCATCGGCTCGACCTGCGCATCGCCCGTCACGTTGGAGCCGAAGCTCGTCGCATCGGCGCCCGTGATGGCGCTCACGTTCGCGGTGCCGATGACCGAGGCGGGGTTGTTGAAGGTGTGGCCGAGCTTGAACGTCTCGCCGAGCGGCACTTCACCGAAGTTGATCTCGGTCGGCAGCTCGCACGCGCCGCCTTCGCCGACCGCGCGCAGCGTGATGGTGGCCTCGGCCTCGCCGGGCGCCGTGCCTTCGGCGCGCAGCAGCAGGCGGGCGACCGGGTTCTTCACGCCGGTGCGCGGCGTGAACGCCATCTGGAAGGTGACCTCACCGGTCGCGGCGACGTCGACGGGCGGCGTGAAGTCGACCTCGAAGTACGAGTTCTCTTTTTTGTCGGCGCCGATGCTGACCGTGACGCCGTCGCCGTGCGTCAGCGCGGCGAGCGTGAGGGGCGCGCCGCCGACGTTGCGCACGATGAGCTGCTTCGTGACGCGCTCACCGACGAACGCTGCGCCGAAGTCGTAGGTCGCATCGCGATCGACGACCTCGTTGCCGTTTCCGTCGCGCCACACGACGCCGAGCTCGGCGAACGTGGTGCCAGGGCCACCGTTCTTGCGGCAGTCACAGCCGCCGGCGATGAGGGCAACGAAAATGGAAAAAGAGAGTGTGCGCACCGTAGGACGCATTGGACCTGTGCTCCCAATTTGAACGAGGTACAGCCGCCGACATCCCCTTTGGCGGCGCGCAAGGTGCTCTCACCCGAAGAGAAGATCAAGTCCCCTAACGACGAAAATGTTATCGGGTTTGCGGCGCACACTGTAGGATGGACCGATCCCGACGATCCGCGGGGCTTGTTTGGCGTGTCGAGATGTGAGATCCGCGGCCGTTCGTAAGGGGCCGTCGAGCAGTCGAAAGAGGAACATGAAGAACTCGTTCGGAGTGGCGCACGCGCTGGCGCTTGGGTTGTGTCTCGGTCTCGTCGTCTCATCTGCCTCGTGCAGCGGCACCAAGCCGCCGACTTCGAAATGCACGCGCACCAGCTGCCCGACCGGCTGCTGTGATGACGACGGCTCCTGCTACGGCGCGAACGACGCCGGCGTGTACTCGAATGAGAAGTGCGGCTTCGAAGGCGGCGTCTGCAACGTCTGCACGATGTCGCAGGTCTGTGTGATGGGTCAGTGCAAGCTCGCCGGCACCGCGGGTGGTGCGGGCGGCGGCTCGGCGACGGGCGGCGGCTCCGCCGGCGCGGGCGGTGGGTCGGCCGGGAGCACTGGCGGAGGCACTGGCACCGGTAACTGCAATGCGACGAACTGCGCCAACGGCTGCTGCACGGCCCAGGGTCAGTGCAATACCGCCGCGCAGCAGTCGTTCTCAAAGTGCGGCGCGGGCGGCGCGATGTGTGCGGGCTGCCCCGTCGGCCAGACGTGCCCGGCAAATGACGCGGGCACCGGCGGCGTGTGCTCGGTTCCGAACTGCGGCACGTGCCTCGACGCGCAGGGCACCTGCCGCTCCGAGAACACGATGACGAACGACAACTACTGTGGCTCGGCCGGCGGCCTGTGCCAGCGCTGCAACACGAACAACATGGAGCGCTGCATGAACGGCCGCTGCGTCGGCACGTCGGCGATGTGCAACATGTCGAACTGCGACGGGTGCTGCGCGGGCAACACCTGCATCGCGCGCGACGGCGGCATCTCGAACGCGCAGTGCGGCATCAACGCGCAGGCCTGCCAGACGTGCAACATGCCGGCGACGTGCGATGCCAACACCGGAGCCTGCATGGGTGGCACCGGCGGCGGCGGCGGCTTCCCCGGCCTCGACGGTGGCTTCCCGCTCGCGTGCGACGCGACGAGTTGCCCCGCGGGCTGCTGCATCTTCGGCATCGGTTGTCTCGCCGATGGTGAAGACTTCAACCTCGCGCTCGCGTGTGGCACGGGCGGCGCCGCGTGCAAGCTCTGCGCGAAGCCCAGCTGCGCCGCGTCGATGGCGGTCGGCCTCTGCCTCTGATTCACCCCGCGGGGCATCAGCCGCTCAGCTCACGCTGTGGCACTGATGCCCTGCCAGTTTGCTGTCACCCTTCGGGCACTTGCATGGAAGTCGCGCGTCTGAGCAATGTGCCCGCGCCATGCATTCTGTCGGTTCCATGCGCACCCCGCTTCTCTGTGCGGCGCTGATCAGCGTCGCCGCCTGTCGATGTGAGCCACCCCAGACGGTCAGCGGGGTCGGCGAGATCGGCGTCGTCTCGACCATCGAAGGCGTCGAGGTCACCCGGCCCAACTCCGGCACCTACGACTTCTTCGGCGTCGCGATGGGCCTTACCCGCCCGCTCGACATCCAGATTCGCAACACCGGCACCGGCGGCCTTCAGCTCGACACCCTCGAGCCCGTCTCGGGCGACACGCAGGTCTTCAACGTCGAGTTCCAGCCGCAAGAGGTCAGCCCCGGCAGCACCGCGCGCATTCGCGCGACGTTCACCGCGCCGACCAGCGACGACGTTCAGAAGCCCTTCTCGGCGATGTTCAAGCTCACCGCCGGCAACACCGCCGAAGGCGCCGGCACCGCCGACATCGAGCTGAAGGGCATCGCGGTGAAGACCAGCTGCGTGCTCCCCGACACCCTCGACTTCGGAGGCGTCGGCGTCGGCAGCACCGAGACCCGCACGATTCGAATCGAGAACCTCACGTCGCAGGCCGACACCGCGACGCTGGGGCCCATCACCTCGTCGAACGGCGACCACAACGCCATCAAGTACGGCCCGGGGTGGAATGCGGGGCCCATCTCGCTGTCGCCCGGCGCCAATCGAGAGGTCTCGTTCAGGTTCACGCCCACGCAGACCGCGAGCTACTCGGTGCTGGTGCGCGTGAAGGTGAGCGAAGCCTGCCCCGAGTCGACGGTGCGCCTCATCGGCGCGGGCGTCGCGTCGGCCGTCACCTGCGACCCCCTCGACTTCGCGTTCTTGCCCGTCGGCCTGACGCGCTCGCAGACGACCACGCTCACGAACTACTCGCTACAAGACGTGACGGTGAGCGGCCTCGCGCCGACGACGAACGACTACGTGGCGGGCGCAGCCTCGGTCACGGTTCCGAAGGCGCAGCGGGTGATGACGCCGCAGGGCCTGCAGCTGCAGCCCGGCACGGCGATGCTGAACGTCGACTTCACGCCGACGCGCCTGGGCGCGCTGACGGGCGCCATCGCGGGCACGACGACGCTGCCGAACCAGCCGAACGCCGGCTGCGCCGTCACGGGCAACGGCGGCGGCCCCGACATCGCGCTGAAGCCCTCGGGCACGCTCGACCTCGGCGCGATTCCGTACTTCGCGCCTCCCGACGCGCCGTTCTTCGCGTCGCGCAAGCTGACGATTCAGAACCTGGGGTCGGCGCCGAACCCGCCCGACCTGCGCGCGAACCTGAAGCTGGGCGTGAACGGCGCCCCGCCGATGTACTGGAAGGTGACGCCCATCAGCGCCGATGCGACGGCAGATCAAATCTGTGTCGGCGCCTACGACGCCGCGAACCCGAACCCGGCGCTGCGCTGCGCGAACGGGCCGGGCAACGTCTACGACCCTGCGACCGGCCTGCCGGCGACGGGCACGCAGGGGCTGCTCGACGTGCCGGTGCGGGTGACTCCGAGCGGGCCGAACAAGCAGCTCGAGTGGGAGGTCGAGATCTACTCGAACGACCCCGACGAGCCGATGGTGAAGCTCACCGTGCGCGCGCGCTCGGTGCCGATGCAGCCGTGCGACTTTCAGGTGGTGCCGTCGACGCTGCAGTTCGGGCTCCTCGCGCCGCCGAACCAGCGCGACCTGACCTTCGAGATTCGCAACACCGGCCTGAACGTGTGCCTGCTCACCCACCTCGAGCTCGCGCCGATGACCGACGCGACGTACACGCTGCCCGACGGCGAGGTCGACCAGCAGATGATCGCGGTCGGCGGCTCGCTGCCGGTGAAGGTGCGGGCGACCGCGAGCGGCCAGGCCACATCGGCGCTGCGGCAGGCGCTCGGCGCGGTTCGGTTCGGCATCTCGAGCCCCGCGGTGCCGCAGACCGACGTGTCGCTCGCGGCCAGCATCGGGCTGCCCTGCCTCACCATCGCACCGTCAGAGCTCGACTTCGGCACGGTGAAGCAGAACTGCGACTCGAGCCGCCGGGTGTTCAGCGTCTACAACACGTGCGCGACGCCCGTGACGGTTCACGGCTGGGCCGTCACCGCGGGCGCGGCCGAGTTCCTCATCGACACGCCGCCGGCCATCGCGATGGGCGGCACGATTCCTCCCGGCGCGGCGATGCCGCTGACGTTCGCGCTCAAGTACCACCCGCTGAACCTGGGCCGCGACACGGGCT
>JAEUJP010000427.1 GCA_016793725.1 Myxococcaceae bacterium
CAGCGAACAGCCGACGTGCGTCGCGAACCGGTCATCTGCGCGACACTTCCCCCTCGCCGCCCGGCTCGTGCTGTCGCCGTCGCAGTGCGAGCTCATACGTCTCGCGCAACCGTTCCATGAACCGCCCCGGTGTATGCAGCACGTCGCGCTTCGTGGTCGGCAGCGGCATCCACCTCCGCGATCCACCGGTCGGCGTGACACACGTTGAAGTGCGTCTGCGGCGTCGGCAGCCCAGCCGCCCACGACAGCCGACGCACCTCGACCTCGAGCGCACTGTCGGTCACCGCCCGGTCTTTCAGCAGCTCCCGCAGCTTGCCCACGCCGGGGTACGCGCGAGCATTCAGCACCTCGACCACCCGCCGCATCATCGGCTCGAACTTCTCGTCGCGTCGGCACGCGCTGTCGAGCGCCACATCGACCTTCTCGACCGGTGCGTCGCTCACCAGATCGACCCGTGTTCGCTGAAGCGACGTTGCCGCGACACCCCCTCGATGACGATAGAACTCGATACCCGGTCTGCGCGCCCAGAACAGCTCCACGGTCTCAGGCACCACCAGCGTCTTGCCTCGGGGTATCAACACCTGCAGCGCTCTCGGAGGGCGTGCCTCGAACCCGTCGAGCTTGTGAAAGTACGCAGCACTTTCGCGCGCCAGCGCCGCGTGCGGCGCCCCCTGCAGACACACCGCCGCCGCCCGCTGCCACCACGTCTCGCGTGTTCCCGGCAGCCGGTACACGCCGCTCGCCACCACGTCCCACTCCCCATCTCTCAGCCGGCGCTTCAACGACGACTCCGACACCCCGCTTCCAGCGCCTGCACCCGCGAGATCAGCCCGTGCTGTTCACGAAACAACCTCAGCACTCGCCCGTTCGGCCGCCCCATGTGCGCATGGAACCACAGGGGTCTGGCATCGATGCTAAACCGTGGCTCCGATGCCCCTCATCGTCGCCCTGCTGCTCGCCGCCGCCGCCGCGTCGCCGCCCATCGGCAACGCCGCCGTGCCCGACGTCGTGCGCGAGCTGCAGCTCATCACCGCCGCCCAGGCCCGCGGCACCGTCGGCGAACGCCGCATCGTCTACCAGGAGCTCGCCAAGAAGCTCCCTTCAGACCCGCTGCCCCGCATCTACCTCGCCTACTGCGACATGCCCTCGGACGAGTCGTGGAACCAGCTCAAGGGCATCGCCACCATCAACCCCGAGAACCCCTGGGTGCACTACGGCATGGGGCAGGTCTACACCCTGTGGAAGATGAAAGATCAGGCCAAGACCGAGCTCGACCTCGTGCTCAAGCGCGACGCCGCCTTCTACCCGGCCATCGTCACCCAAGGTGAGCTCGCCCTGCTCGGCAGCGACACCAAGACCGCCGAAGACCGCTTCCGCGCCGCCCTCGCCGTGAAGGCCGACGACGCCCGCGCCAACGCCGGCCTCGGTCTCATTCTTCTCGACCAGGGCAAGAGGCCCGAAGCCAAGGCCGCCCTCGACAAGTCGTTCGCCGCCTTCGCCGATCAGCCCAAGGTCTTGCGCGCCCTCTTTCAGCTCGCGAAAGAGGCGAACGACCTCAAGGCCGCCGCGAAGTACGGCGCTTCGCTCGCCGAGCTCGCCCCCAAAGATCGCGACGCCCGCAAGTCGATCGCCGACCTGCGCTTCGACCTGGGTGAGAAGGCCGAGGCCGCGAAAGAGTACGAGCGGCTCCTGCGGCTCGGCGACCCGAGCGCCGACGTGCTCAAGCGCCTCGCCGGCATCTACCGCGACGCGAACGACGGCGAGGCCGAAGAGCGCGTGCAGCAGCAGCTCGCCGCCCTCGAGAAGACGAGCCCCGACCCGTGCATTCGCCTCGCCGAGCTGATGTTCGCCCGCGGCGCCGTCGAGCCCGGCGAAGGCCAGCTGCTCGAGGCCATCGCCCGAGACGCCACCCGCGCCGACGCCCACCTCATGCTCGCCCGCTCGCGCGTGAAGCGCGACGATCTCTACGAGGCCCTCGACTCGTACCGCGCCGCGATCGCCGGCGCCGGCGCTGCCGTCGACGACGCCAGAAAAGAGGGCCCCGAGCTCGAGAAGAAGTTCAAGCTGCCCGCGAAGAAGCTGAAGGGCGACCCGAACAACATCAACTGGGCCGTCTCGAGCTCGCTCAACGAGCTCTACGGCGAGCGGCGCAAGGCCAACCCGAAGCTCGCCGCCGGCGGCCTCATCAAGGTGCGCGTGCGCGTCGACAAAGAAGGCGTCGTGCAGGGCGTCGATCTCATCTCGGACACCGTCGGCGACCCCGTGCTCGCGGCCCACGCCTACTTCGCGCTCAAAGACGCCCAGTTCGAGAAGAAGAAGCGCGAGCCGGTCTTCGAGTTCGAGCTGAAGGGGCCGAAGAAGTGATGCCTCGACTTCGGGCTTCGCCCTCCGCTCGGCACAGGGCACGTTCACGCCACACCTGGAGTGCACCATGACCGTGCGCACCGGTCTCGACGTGTGGTCGGCCCAGGGCTTCGCGGCGCTCAAAGGCCTGCGCGTGGGCGCGATCGTCAACCCCACCAGCGTCGATCACCACTTCACGCACCTCGCCGATCTGCTCGCGAAGGCCGATGGCGTGAAGCTCGCGGCGCTGTTCGGCCCCGAGCACGGCGTGCGCGGCGAGGCCCAGTACATGGAGGCGGTCGACGACGTCGCCCGCGATCGCAAGACCTCGGTGCCGGTGTACAGCCTCTACGGCCACACCTACGAGTCGCTGTCGCCGAAGCCCGAGTGGCTCGATGGCCTCGACGCCCTCGTCTTCGACATTCAAGACGTCGGCAGCCGCTACTACACGTACATCTACACGATGGCGCTCGCGATGAAGGCCGCCGCGAAGAAGAAGCTCGTGTTCTACGTGCTCGACCGCCCGAACCCCATCGGCCTGAAGCACGTCGAGGGCAACGGCATCGGCGAGCGCTACAAGAGCTTCGTCGGCCTCTACTCGCTGCCGAACCGCCACGGCATGACCGCCGGCGAGCTCGCGCGCTACTTCAACCAGGAAGAGGGCCTGCACTGCGAGCTGCACGTCGCCGCGTGCGAGGGGCTCACGCGCGACCTGACGTGGCCCGACATGGGCCGCCACTTCGTGCCGCCGTCACCCAACATGCCGACCGTCGACACCGCGCTCGTCTACCCGGGCATGTGCTTCGGCGAGGGCACCAACGTGAGCGAGGGCCGCGGCACCTGCCGCCCGTTCGAGCAGTTCGGCGCGCCCTGGCTCGACGGCTCGGCCGTCGCCTCGGCCCTGAACGCGCTCTCGCTTCCCGGTGTGCTCTTCCGCCCCGTCGCGTTCACGCCGACGTT
>JAEUJP010000428.1 GCA_016793725.1 Myxococcaceae bacterium
CCCCGACGCGGCCGAGCGGCTCAGCACGGCGACGTCGGTGTAGCTGACGCGAGCGTCACGGGTTCACGCCGGTGCCGTTCGGCGAGGGTGGTGCTGGCGGCGTTGGCTGCGACGGCCGCGAACCGGCAGCGCCTGCACGACGCCATCGACGGCCTGAAGTCGGGCGGCGGCACGGCGGGCGAGGCGGGCATTCGGGGCGCGTACGCGCTCGCGCAAGCCGCGTACATCGAGGGCGGCATCAACCGCGTGATTTTGTGCACCGACGGCGACTTCAACGTCGGGTTGACGGGCGATGCGCTGTACGGGCTCATCGAGCACGAGCGCGAGAGCGGCGTGACGCTCATCGACGCTGCGGCGAACTGAGTCATTTCCGGTTCGACGCTCGAACCGAAGCTGACTCAGAACGACACCGGCGTGGGCCGTTACCGGCTGCGCACGAGCATTCTGCTCGGAGCTGCGACGGCCTGTAGCTCGGCGTGGCGCTCGGGAGTGCAGATGAGCCGACGCTCGCGCGAGCGTCGCCCGCCGCGGGCCGCGCGCTTCGCTGCGTGGGCGTCGTCTTCGGGCCAGGCGTCGGCGCAGTGGTCCGAAGCCACCGTCTCGCCGACGCGCTCGAGCACGAGCGAGAGCACGCCGGGCGCCAGGCCGTGCAGCGCGCCGAAGTGCTCGGTCACGCACGGCCCGAGCTCGCCGCGCACGACCTCGTGCACGGTGAGGCCCTCGAGCGCCGCGAGCTGGAGCGCGGCGGCCGTCGTGGTCATGGCGCACGCCTTCTCGACGGCGAGCTCGAACGGGCCGCCGAGCGTGCAGGTCGTGCCGTGCAGCTTCACGTGGCGCGAGCCGCCCACGGTCGCGAGCGCGCTGAACCGCACGATGGAACCCGACTCGTCGAACCGGTCGTGCACGACGAGCAGGCGGCTCTGGTTGCGCTCGGCGCTCACCACCTTCGCGTGCGAGCCGGGCGACCAGAGGTGAGCGGCGGCGAGCGCGGCGTTGAACTGGTCGGAGCTGCGCTGCGGCTGCGCGCGGTGCGCCTCGAAGTACGCGCGGGCGAGGCGCCGGCGCTCGTGCAGCTGCTCGAGCGTGCGCCGGGTCGGCAACCCGGAGCAGGGGTCGAGCTCGGGCTTCACGGCGGTGCGGCCCGCCCACGGGGTCGCGAGCAGGGTGAGCCACTCTCGAACGCCGCGGGCGTCGGGGTAGTGGGCGCCCGGGCGCGCGACGGCGAAGAGCGCGAGCAGCGAAGAGAGGTGCGCGTGCGCATCTGCCATTTTGAGCGGGCCTGAGGGCAGGTTACACACTCGGGGCACATGCGCATTCTCATCGCCGACGAATTTTCGAAGGGGCACCTCGACTCGCTGCGCGGGCTGGGGCTGACGGTCGACTACAAGCCGGGCACGAAGGCCGACGAGCTGCCGGCGCTGGCGCGCGACGCCGCGATGCTGGTGGTGCGGTCGACCGAGGTGAAGAAGGCGGTGTTCGAGGCGGCGCACGCGCTGGGGCTGGTGATTCGGGCGGGGGCGGGCGTGAACACCATCGACGTGGCGGCGGCGAGCGCGCGCGGCGTGTACGTGGCGAACTGCCCGGGCCAGAACGCGATCGCGGTGGCCGAGCTGACGCTGGGGCTGATGCTGGCGGCCGACCGGCACCTCGCCGAAAACGTGCAAGCCCTGCGCGAGGGCAAGTGGAACAAGAAGAGGTTCAGCCAGGCGCGGGGCCTGTTCGGGCGCACGCTGGGCGTGGTGGGGCTGGGCGCGATCGGGGCGGCGGTGGCCGAGCGGGCGAAGGCGTTCGGCATGCACGTGGTGGGGTACTCGCGCAGCTTCACGCCGGCGCACGCGAAAGAGCTGGGCATCGAGCACGCGGCGTCGCTGCTCGAGCTGGCGCGGCGGTGCGACGTGCTGACGGTGCACGTGCCGGGCTCGTCGGCGACGAAGGGGCTCATCTCGGCGCAGGTGCTGGCGGCGCTGCCCGACGGGGCGCTGTTCGTGAACACGTCGCGCGGTGACGTGGTCGACAACGCGGCGATGCTCGAGGAGGCGAAGTCGGGGCGGCTGCGCTTCGGGCTCGACGTGTACGAGGGTGAGCCGAAGGGCGGCGAGGCGGCGTTCTCGACGCCGCTGACGGGGCTGCCGAACGTGTACGGCACGCACCACATCGGGGCGTCGACCGAGCAGTCGCAAGACGCGATCGCGACGGAGGCCGTGCGCATCGTCGAGAGCTTCTTGACGCGCGGTGAGGTGCCGAACTGCGTGAACATCGCGAAGAAGACGCCGGCGAAGTTCCAGCTGATCGTGCGGCACCACGACAAGGTCGGCGTGCTGGCGAACGTGCTCGGTGAGCTGCGCGAGGCCGGCATCAACGCGCAGGAGATCGAGAACACCATCTTCGAGGGGCACGCCGCGGCGTGCTGCAAGATACAGATCGACTCGAAGCCGAACGACGAGGTGATGAAGCGCATCACGTCGCGCAGCGAAGAGATCATCTTCGTCGACCTGGTCGAGCTGCGCGGCTGAAGCGGCCGGGTGTCGGTCGAGCCAGCGCGCGGTCGGGGCCGCGGGGGTTGGAGCCATGTTAAACATGGCGTCACCCCTCGTCCCCATCGAGCCGGGGTCGACCGAGCGCGCGCACAACCGCCGCTTCCCCGTTGGCCAGCGTGCGGGCGCGGCGAAATCGCAGCAGCGCCACCGGCCGTGAGCGCTCGCCGTCAACGTCGCCTCCACGAAGTGCCGCGGCGCTCCAGGCCGGAGGCCACGCCTCCACCCTCGGGCGCTACGCCGCGAGCCGGCGTTTTTTGACTGCCTCACCGATGCGCCGCGCCGCCAGCTTCACGTACGCCGGGTTCAGCTCGACGCCGAAGAACCCGCGCCCGTGCTGCAGCGCCACGGCGCCGGTCGTGCCCGAGCCCGTGAACGGGTCGAGCACCACGTCGCCTTCGCGCGTGCACAGCTGCACGCACGGCTCGACGAGCGCGGGAGGAAACGTCGCGAAGTGCGCATCGCGGTACGGCTGCGTGTGCACGTCCCACACGGTTCGCAGGTTGCGCGCGTTCGGCCCGCGCACCGCGTCGGCCTGGTAGAGGTACTGCTCGCTCTTGCTGAAGAGAAAGAGGTACTCGTGCGAGCGCGTCGGCCGGTCTTTCACGCTCTCGGGCTGACAGTTCGGCTTGTTCCACACCACGTCGGCGCGCAGGTACCAGCCGGCCGCCTGCAGCGCGAACGCGAGCCGCCACGGCACGCCGACCAGGTCTTTCGGCTTCAGGCCCTGCGGCGTCGGAGGCCGCACGCTCATCGCCCGCACCGGGTTCTTCTTGTCGGGTGCGCGCCAGGTTCTGCCGCCCGACGTGTACGAGTCGCCGATGTTGAGCCACAGCGTGCCGTCGCTCTTCAGCACCCGCCGCACCCCGTCGAACACGGTCACCAGCTTCGCGAGGTACGCATCGAGCGACGCCTCGAGACCCACCTGGCCCGCGATGCCGTAGTCGCGCAGCGACCAGTAGGGCGGCGACGTGATGCAGCACTGCGCGCTGCCCGGCGGCAGCCGCGCCAGCACCTTCGAGCTGTCGCCCTGCACCAGCGCCGGCGAGCCCGCCAAATCGAAGCCGCCGCGCGCTCTCTTGAAGAACGCAGCGGCGGTGGCGATTTTCAGACGCTGCGCCATGGCAGGCGCGGCTCGTATCAGAACATCGGCGCGGGGCCGAGGTCTTGCCAGCGCGACGTGATGCCGTTCGGGCCCCAGCCCGACGTGCGGTGAATGAGCCGGTTGTCGATGACAAAGAGCGTCTTCGTCACGTCCATCAGGCCGGGCGGCGTCATGTTGTACGACGGGTAGTCGTTCGGGTTCGAGACCGGCGGGCCCGAGAGCGGCTTGCCGGCGCCGTCTTCGAGGCGCTGCTTCGCCAGGTTCGTGTACAGCCGCTCGAGCTGCTCGCCCGACGGCAGCTTCGGCGACGGCACCGTCGGCGTGTAGCGAACCGCAAACTCTTCGAGCATCTTCTTCGTGCTCGGCGCCGCGAAGAAGCCGTCTTTCGACAGCCGCACCACGCGCGGGTCGGCGGTCACCGCGTTCTCGGCGTACTTGCCGACCAGCGCCGCCTCTTTCGCCGTCACGCCGCCCTTGCGAGCTTCGGTGAGCAGCTTGCGCGCCTCACGGTTCGTCAGCTTCAGGTCGTTGGTGAAGGCCTTGAATTCGCGGGCGACGGTGACGATGCTCATGAACCGCTCCAGGTAAGGGGTAGTACGAAGTTGTCGTACATGCCCTCACCCAGGTTGCTTCAAAGCTCAATCTTTTCGGTGTCTTGAGTTCTGAGAAAGCAGTGTGAGCAGGTTCGAGAGCACGTTCACGCCCGAGGCGCAGCGGCGCAGCTGGGCGCGCAGCGCGAGCAGGTGCTCTCGGCGGGGAGGCGCGTCGGCGAGCAGCGCGTTGATGAGCTCCATCAGCGAGTACTTCTGCGTCGGCGCGCTCTCGATGACCTCGACCTGGCCGAGCGGGGTCGTCGTGTCGTCGAGCGCCAGTTTGCGGTTCGCTGCGCTCCCGTTGCCGCGCCACAGGCGCGCCGCGAAGCAGTGCTTCGGGTCGAGCCGCGCGACGGGCTCGAGAGCGGGTTCAGTCGGCGCTCGATGCGGGCGCGAAAAAATCAGGGTGTCAGACATGGTGGTGGCCTCTCTGGGGCTCGAAAAATCGTTCGAGACAGAGACGCGCAACCTCCAGCAAGTCGCTTCGTCGGCGTCGTGTGCTGCTGCTGCTCACCCTCGAGCGAGATGCACGGCAACACGTTCGACACCGAGAAGCTCACGTCAGGGTTCTCGGAGCGTGCGACGCCTGAGTTGCCGCTTCAGCGCCCGGAGAAGCGGTTCCGCAGCTCGCGGCTGCTGAATGACCGTGTCCCTCGGGCACGCGTGCGCCGCACCAGCCTGCCGGGCCGGAGCGCAGCGAGCAGAAACACCCCCGCGAAGAGCAGCGGCGCCCCTTCGCCGCACGCGCAGCCCTGCGGCACCTCGGCGCCCGGGCAGCCCGCCGCGACCTCGTCGACGAGCCCGTCGCAGTCGTCGTCTTCCCCGTTGCACGTCTCGAGCTGCGGCACACATGCGGGCACGCACCGCTCGCCGTCGACCTCGCCGTCGCAGTCGTCGTCGCGCCCGTTGCAGACCTCGCCGGCATCGGGGCTCGTGCTCGCGCGCGAGTCGTCGCAGTCGAGCGCGTTCGTGACGCGGCCGAGCCCACACCTGCCGGCGCCTGCGTCGGCCTGACCGAAGCCGTCGCCGTCGCCGTCTCGCCACGCCATCACCGACTCGAGGCCCTCGTCGCGCTGGCCGTCGCAGTCGTCGTCGAGGCCGTTGCACTGCTCGGCGGCGCCGGGCCTCACGGCGGGGTCTCTGTCGTCGCAGTCGGTGTTCTCGACCGACCAGCCGAAGCCGAGACCACACCTTCGCGTCGTGCCGTTCTCGGCGCTGCCGACGCCGTCACCGTCGGCGTCGCGGTAGAGCACTCCGCCGTCGCAGCCCCAGCCGAGGCTCAAGCTCGCGAACGAGGGCGCGTCGTCGCCGCTCGTGCGGTTGTCGCTGCCCATCACGGTGAAGACCTCGAGCTCGGCGCCGCCCACCTCGTTCGTCGTGGTG
>JAEUJP010000793.1 GCA_016793725.1 Myxococcaceae bacterium
GCGCGGCCCGGTTCTTCCAGTGTGCGGTCAACATCAGCGCTGCACCCGCCACGCTGAACGTGGTGTCGAGCACCATCGAGCCGTGAAACACGAAGGTGCCGAGCGCGAGAAACGCGATGCCGCCGAGCCCCAGCACCACCGGAGCGACCTGCCCGTGGTGCCGGTACCCGGGAATGAACGCCCAGGCCGCGGTGACCAGCACGAGCGCGAGCAGCACGGGGTGTGCGTTGCCGAAGATGCCCGCGACGGCCGGAGCGAGCAGCACCAGCACCGGCGTGAGCGCGCAGTGAATGACGCAGAGCACCGAGAGGGCCTGGCCAATGAAGTCGCTCGTCGCCGCACGCATGGGTCTCTTCGGTCAGCTAGCAGCGCAGGGGCGTAACTGCAACACAGTGGCAACTACGGGAGCTGGCGCTTGAAGCACACGCCGCTGATCTTCTTGCCCTCGGTGAGCATCTGGTACGGCTCCCAGCCGCCCTCGCCGTAGCGCTTCATGACCGCGTTCCACCCGGCGGGCTCGTGGGCCTCGTCGACGCTGTCGTTCTTCACGCCGCTGCCCACCGCGCCGGCGCAGAACGAATCCCACTTCTTCGTGGGCTGCGCCGAGCCCGTCACCACGGTCGGCCGGGTCTGTGCGAACACGAAGCCCGAGGCGAGCAGCACGGCGGCGGCGACGAGAAAGAGGTGTCGTGGGGTCATGCGGTCGTCTACGGTCGCGCGCGTCACACTTTCAAGGAGCGTTTCATGGGCAAGGCGTTGGGTTTCGTCGCTGTCGCTGCGCTTCTCTTCGTCGCTCCGGCCGCGTGGGCCGGCTGCGGCTCTGACTCGGCGTGCAAGGTCGGCAAGTGCTCGAGCGGCACGTGTGGGAACTGCGGCTCGGACTCGGACTGCAAGGGGCACAGCAAGTGCTCGAGCGGTAAGTGCGGCAACTGCGGGTCGGACTCCGACTGCGGCGTCGGCAAGTGTTCGAGCGGCAAGTGCGGGAGCTGCGGCTCGGACTCCGACTGCAAGGGTGGCAAGTGCTCGAGCGGGAAGTGCTCGAACAAGGACGACTACCTCAAGTAGCGGTAGCGGTAGACGGGTGAGGCGTAGAGGTCTTTGGCGCGCACGGTGGTCTCGGGTGTGTGGCCGGGCAGGGCGAACGTGCTGCTGATCAGCACGGCGCCGGGCTTGGGCCTCACGCGGGTCGCGAGCGCCTGCATTGCGCCGGTGAAGAGGTAACAGACGAGCACGTCGGCCTCGTGCAGCGGCTCGGCGAAGAAGTCGCCGCGCACGAAGCGCAGGTTTTTGGCCGGGCGCACCCGCTGCAGCAGTGCGGCGAACGCCCACGGCACGAGCGACGCCTCGACACCGACAACCCGAGCGTTCGGGCAGCGGCGCGCGAGGGCGCGGGCGAAGCCGCCCCAGCCCGAGCCGAGCTCATAGACCGTGCCGGCCGTGTCGCCAGGCACGAGCTCGAGCATCACTGTGCGCACGGCGCGCGAGGTCGGTACGGGCCCGATGCCCAGCCGTACCGACGACCACAGCACCGAGAGGCACGCGGCCACGACGATGGTGAGCGCGACAACGCCGAGCACGAAGGCACGATGAACCGCCTGGGCCACGACCTCAACGCTCAAATTTTAGCGCTCGGCGAGAACGCTGCGAACGCCGCCGAGTGTGCTCGAGGGGTGATGACCGGGTGACCGGGTCACCGGGTCACCGGGTCACCGGGTCACCGGGTCACCGGGTCACCGGGTCACCGGGTCACCGGGTCACCGGGGGGTGGATGGCTCTGCGCCCGCGAGGAGAAGTTCTTCTCAGTCGGGGGGGCTCTCAAGGGCGGTGACCGGGTGACCCGGTCACTGGGGGTGGACGAGCGCCGGACACGGGGGGAGGCCCGAGCGGAGCGTCGTCGAGCCGCGGGGACCGCCTGAGCCCTCAGTCGCCGTCGCTGAAGTGGAGCCCCAGGTCCACTCCGAGCGCGTCGGGCACCTCGTTGCGGAAGTTCTGCTCGAGCGCGCCCATCGACGTCGACGTCGCGGCCTGGTTCATCGCCGTCGCGTCACCCCGCACCTTCTCGAACGACGCCGTCACCGTCGCGAGCGCAGCGCTCTGCCCGCGCTCATTCATCAGATCGAACAGCCCGAAGTCGTCGGCCTGCCCGTCTTGCGTCATCACCGCCTGAACGTTCTCGAGCATCGCCGACTGGTTCGCCCAGAACGCCCCCGACAGCCGCGCATCGGGAATCGCGTCGAGCTTCCGCTTCTTCACGTACTCGAGCCGCTGCACCACGCCGTCGATGAGCGCCGCCTTCGGTCGCTGCCGTCAGGCAACGTCTCGCGCAAGAACAGCTCCGAGTACGGCTTGCCCGTGTCGCCGCACGCCCTGTTCCACGCCGCCCGCACCTGCGTCGCCCGCCCCGCGAGCAGCTTGCCACGCCCTTCAGCACCTCACACTTGCGCGGCTGCGCCTGGTAATCGGCCAGCACGTCGGCCACCGCCGTCGAGTGCGTCGCGCTCGTCTCTTCGAACAGCAGAACCTCGAGCCCGAGCAGCCCCATTGTTGAACGTCAGCCCATCGAAGTACGCCGCGTCGAGCGGCATCGAGCCCGTCAGCGCCGCGACCACCGCCTCGCGCACCGTGTCGGTGTAGTCGGTGCCGCGCTGCCGCATCGACTCGATGAAGATGACCGCGGGGAAGATGAGGTCGTCGAACAGCGGCCCGAACCGGTAGATGGCCACCCGGTTCCACGACAGCGACACCGTGCGCCACTGCGCTCGCAGCTCCGTCAGCCCGACGGCGCTCGTCGGCGCCACGCAGAACGCGTCCGACTTCGTCTCGAGCGCCACCGCGTCGGTCTCGAACGTCACGAGCGCCGGAACGATGCGCTGAGTCACCGTGTTCTTGAGCGGCCGCTCCCACGGGTTCGTCTGCGGCTTCGTCGTGCACGTGACCGCGAGGAGCGCCGCCACCGCGCCCACTGCGGCTCGAAGGGGGGCGCCGACGACGGCCGTGCGCGCTTCGACTTCGACCTCATGACGCAGCTCCCGGGATGACGACGTTCAGCATGCGCAAGGCGGTCGAGCTGACGCGGCAGCTGCGGCCCGACCTCGAGCTCGACGGCGAGATGCAGGTCGACGCCGCGCTCGTGCGCGACGAGCGTGCGCAGCGCTACCCGTTCTCGACGCTGACCGCCGACGCGAACGTGCTCGTCTTCCCCAACCTCGACGCCGCGAACATCGCCTACAAGCTCTTGTGGCGCTTCAGCCTCGCCGCGGTCACCGCGCTGCGCGCCACGATGGGCGCCGCCGGCTTCCAGCTCGGCGCGTCACGGGTTCCACGTGGTGACGAGCTTCACCCGGCCGCCCGAACACCAGCCGATGGCGGGCCAGACGATGCCGCCACCTTCGGGTGGGCCCTCGATGCGGTAGAAGCCGCCGCAGACCGCGCTGCCCGTGCAGGCGTCATCGGGCCGCGGGCACGCGTTGCGAAACGCCTCGCACGCCGACGCGTCGCCCAGGTTCCACGGCGCGTCGAGGTTGCGCGCCGGCGTCGCCCGCGGCGCCATGCACGACTTCGTCTCGAACGGGCCGCTGAACGACGGGTACACGACGCCGCCCTTGCAGTGGCGAACGCAGTCACCTTCGACGACCGGTGCCGAGTCGTCGGCTTGGGTCTGCCGGTCGCCGCAGAGCTCCGAGCTCGAGACCTCGTCGGTCGACACCAGCACCGTGTCGCCGAAGCACGTCGTCATCACCGCACCGTTCGACGTGTGGTCGCGGGCCGCTCCGCCCGTGTAGGCGCACGCCTCGCCCGTCTTCCCGAAGTCGCGCCCCTGCAGGGCGTCTTGGTAGCCGCTTCGCCCCACCGCACACATCGCACCTTCGGCCCCCGTCGCCACGATGCCCTGCTGAAAGCCACCCAGCCCGTCACCGCCGCCCCGGCCACACGCCGCCACCAGAACGCACCCCAAGAACAAAGCCCTACGCATGGTCATCTCCATTGTGTGCCAGGTGCCCCCTGGCGTTCGAACGGTCAGGGCCGTGCCCGCGCAAAATCGGCTCGTGTGCCGAAACCTTGAGCCGGTCGGACATACTCGTGGCCCTGAACGTCGTGGCGGCCTCACCTCTCAACCGGCTGGCGGTGTTCCCCGACGAGGGTGGGCCGGCTGACGCCGAGCTCGTCGCGCGCGCCCTCGCCGGCGACGCCTGGGCCGACGGCGCCATCTACCGGCGGCACGCGCGCCGCCTCTCGAACCTCGCAGCCCGCCTGCTCGGCAGCCGCGCCGAGGCCGAAGACGTGCTGCACGACGTCTTCGTCGACGTGCTCCAAGACCTCACCTCGCTGCGTGACCCGTCGGCGCTCGAGGCCTGGCTCAAGCAGCGCACCGTGCGCCGCGTGCAGCGCCGCTTTCGCCGCCGCACCTTCTGGCGCTTCTTCGGTCGCGAGACGACCGAAGACCTCTCGCTCGCGCTGCTCGCCTCGGCCGCGTGCCCGCCCGACCTGAAGGCCGAGCTCACGCAGCTCGAGAGCGCCATCGCGGCGTTGCCTTCGCGCCAGCGCATCGCCTGGGTGCTGCACGTCGTCGACGGCGAGTCGCTGCCCGACGCTGCCGCTGCGTGCGGCGTCTCGCTCGCCACCATCAAGCGCGACATCGCCGCCGCGCAGCGCGCGCTTGAAACCGCACAGGAGGTTCGATGAGCTCCGACGTGCTGACCGAAGAAGAGCTGAGGGCGGTCTGGCAGCGCGTGCAGCGCAGCCGCGAAGCGAAGCGGCGCGGTCGGTTCGTGACGCTCGTGCTCGTTTCCGCCGTCGCCGGCGCGCTCGCCGTCTTCTTCCTCTGGCCGCGGCCCACGCCCGAGGTGCGCCAGCAGGGCGGGCTCGCCTTCGTGCGCGTCGGGTCGGGCGAGACGGTGCGGCTGAGCGACGGCTCCGAGGTTCGTGCGGGCGCGGGCGCCGAGCTCGAGGTGCTCGAGAGCTCCGCGGCGCGCGTGTCGCTGCACCTGCAGCGCGGCGGCGCCCGGTTCTCGGTGGCGAAGGGCACCGGCCGGCAGTGGCGCGTCGAAGCGGGGGAGCTGTCGGTCGAGGTGGTGGGCACGGTGTTCTCGGTCGCGCGCGAAGCCGTGGGTACGCGCGTCGAGGTCGAAGAGGGCGTCGTCGTGGTGCGCGGGGCGCGCGTGCCCGACGGCGTGAGGCGGCTCGGGGCGGGCGAGTCGCTGGTGGTCGGCGGGGCGGTCTTCGAGGCGCCGGTCGTCGCCGCTCCGAGCGCTGCACCGCCGCCGCAGCAGCAGCAGCCCCGCGCCGCCCAGACGCCGGTGGTGGTGGCCGCGCCGGTCGCCGCTCCGGTCGCGGCGCCGGCGCAGGCGGCTGCTCCGCCGAGCGCCGCCGAGCTCATGGTGCGCGCCGACGTCGCGCGCCGCACGGGCGACCTCGACGCGGCGCTGACGTTGCTCGACCGCGTGGTGACCGAGTGGCCGGGCGGCCCCGAGGCGCCCCTCGCCGCGTTCACGCGCGCGAACCTGCTCGCCGACGCGGGGCGGCACGACGACGCCCGCGCGTGGTACCGGCGCGCGCTCGAGCTCGGCCTGAGAGAGCCGCTCGCGGCTTCCGCGCGCTCGGCGCTCGAGGCCGGAGCCGAACGTTGAGCTTCGCCCTCGCGGCGCTGCTGCTCGGCGTCGCCGCTCCGTGTGCGGTCGAGACCTCGCGGCCCTCGCTCGTCGAGGCGCTCGAGGTCGAGCTCGGGGCGCTCGCGAAGGTGGGCGCCTGCACGGTGCGCGTCGTCTGGCCCGAGCAGGCAGACGGCGCCGCCGCGCTCACGCTCGTTGGAGCAGGCGGCACGCTCTCGTGGTCGGTCGAGCTCGCCGGCGTCGAGCCACACCTGCGCGACCGCACCGTCGCGCTCGCGGTGCGGCAGCTCATGACGAACGCGCCCGCCGTCGCGCTGGCACCGGCTCCCGCTGCCGTGCCCGCGCCGCCGCCTCGTCTCGAGCCAGAACGCGCGTGGAGCCTTCGCGCGAGCGCGCGAGGTCGCGTCTTCTTCTACGGCCCGAACGTCACGGGCGGAGCCGAGGTCGGGTGGGCGTGGCGCTGGCTGCGCGCCAGCGCGCTCGCCGAGGGCACCCGTCGCGTCGCCGAAGAAGCGCGCATCGACGGCTTCATCGGCGCGCTCGCCGTCGAGGCCCTGCCGCTGCGCTTCCAGCGCGGCGTCTTCAGCGTCTCGGGTGGCGCCTTCGTCGAGGGAGGCCTCGCCGCCACCTTCACGACGCCCCGGCTCGACGGCTTCGCCGGCACCACAGCGCTCGCTCCGCTCGGCGGAGCGGGGGCCTCGGTCGAGCTCGTCATCGCCCGCTTCCTGCTCTCTGCGCGGCTCGGCTTCGACGTCGGCACGCGCGTGCTGCTGCTCGGCACTCCCGCGCTGTACCTGCACGGCCCGTTCGCCTCGCTCTCGGCGGGCCTGGTGCTGTAGCCATGGGCTTCGCCGTGACAGGTCTCTCGGGCCACGTTGTGTCGAGCGCGGCCACGCCTCTTCCTCGTCGGCGAACGGAACCTCGGGCTACGGGCTCTGGGCCTACATCTGGTGACCGGCGGTGCTGTAGGAAGCGGGCATGGCCCGCCCCGACCCCCACTCGTACGCAGACCCCGCTCAAGCCCGAACGAAGAGCTTCGACTGGTGGGCCGCCGTCGACTTCCCCACGCGCACGCTCTCGGCCCGCGTCACGCTCACGTTCACCGAGCCCGCGCGCGGCGGCCCGCTCGATCTCGACACCCGCGGCCTCGTCATCGAGTCGGCGAGCGTGCCGTACGTGCTGCACCCCGCCGACCCCATTCTCGGGGCCCGCCTCGAGCTGCAGCTGCCCGCCGGCGCGCGCGAGGTCACCCTCACGTACGCCACCGCGCCCGACGCCTCGGCGCTGCAGTGGCTCGAGCCCGCGCAGACGCACGGGGGCAGGCAGCCCTTCCTCTTCTCGCAGTGCCAGGCGATTCACGCGCGCAGCCTGGTGCCGTGTCAGGACACGCCGTCGATTCGGCAGACGTACACCGCGACGCTCGACGTGCCCGCACACCTGCGCGCCGTGATGGCGGCCGCGCCGGTCTCGCGCGAGCTGAACGGGCCGCGCGCCGTCGAGAAGTTCGAGATGCCGCAGCCGATACCGCCCTACCTGCTCGCGTTCGCCGTCGGCGACCTCGCGTCGAAAGACCTGAGCCCGCGCGCCCGCGTCTGGGCCGAGCCCGGCCAGGTCGAGGCCGCCGCGTGGGAGTTCTCGGGCGTCGAGGCCATGATTCACGCCGCCGAAGACCTGTTCGGCCCGTACGACTGGCAGCGCTTCGACATGCTCGTCATGCCGCCCTCGTTTCCCTACGGCGGTATGGAGAACCCGAGGCTCACGTTTCTAACGCCCGCGCTGCTCACCGGCGACAAGAGCCTCGTGAACGTCGTCGCGCACGAGCTCGCCCACGCGTGGACGGGCAACCTCGTCACCAACACCAACGCCGAACACTTCTGGCTCAACGAGGGCTTCACCGTCTTCGCCGAGACGCGAATTCTCGAGACGCTCGAGGGCGCCGACGTCGCGGCGCTGCACTCGGCCATCGGCTACCAGGGCCTGCTCGAGGCGTTCGTGCAGTTCGAGAAGCACCCCGAGCTCACGAAGCTGCGCACGAAGCTCGATGGCGTCGACCCCGACGAAGCGTTCAGCCTCGTGCCGTACCAGAAGGGCTACCTGTTCTTGAAGACGCTCGAGGCCGCCGCCGGCCGCACGAAGTTCGACGCGCTGCTCAAGACCTGGCTGAAGGCGCACCGCTTCGGCGCCGCGAGCACCGACGACTTCACCGCGCTCGTCGAGAAGCTCGAGCCCGGCCTGCTCGCGCGCGTGAACGCGAAGGCGTGGCTCGACGAGCCCGGCCTGCCCGCGAACGCGTGGCGGCCGCAGTCGAAGAAGCTCGACGGCGTGATGGCGCAGCTCGGCGGTGTGCCATCAGACACGAAGGCGTGGACGGCGACCGAGTGGCAGCTCTGGCTCGACGCGGTGAAGCGCCCGTTCGCCGCGTGCACCGAGCTCGACACGAAGTTCAACCTGAGCGCGGCGAAGAACTCCGAGGTGCTGGTGAGCTGGCTCACGCTCGCCGCCGAGTCGAAGCACGACGCCGTGCTGCCGCTCGTCGACGAGGTGCTCGGCCGCTTCGGCCGCATGAAGTACCTGAAGCCGCTCTACAAAGCGCTCGCCGCGCGGCCCGAGACCAGGCCGCGCGCCCGGGCGCTGTTCGAGAAGAACCGGTCGCGCTACCACCCCATCGCGCAGCAGGTCATCGCGAAGGTCGTGGCCTGAGCCTCTGGTCGCTTCGCTTCACGCTGCGCGGGGCAGCGCACAGACGGTGGCGAGGCTCGCCAGCACGGCTCCGGTGTCGGCGGGCTTGCTGTACACGCGGTACGCGCGGCTGTGAAAGAACGCGGCGTACGGGTTTGCGGTGAGCAGCACGCGCGGTATCGAGGCGAAGCTCGAGTTTTTGTCGCACGCCTCGCAGAACCGCTGCCCGTCCATCAGCGGCATCTCGAGGTCGACCACCATCACCGCCGGCCGCGCGCCCGCCTTCAGCAGGTCGAGCGCGTCGAGGCCGTTCGCGGCGGTCAGCACTTTACAGCCCACCGTCGTGAGCAGCTCTTCGAACGCCGCGCGCGCGTCGGTGTCATCGTCGACGAGCAGCACCGTTCGCCCAACCAACTCCCCCAGGTCAGTCTTCATGCGACGAGATTTAGTGGCCGAGCCACCCCTCCGCATGCCTCGCCACGGCGTAACCCGCGGGTAATACGAGGCCTGTCGGTCGGGTGGGGAAGAGGCCCGCGTCGCGCCAGCGTCGTGCCCTTCGACGTGCAGCACCTCGGCTGGGCGCGCGACGCCTTTCGTCGCGACGGCAGCCCGCGACCGCCCGTCACGCGGTGCTCAGCGCGCCGTGAACGCCCCGCTCGCGTCGAACGCGGTCGTGAACTTCGCCAGCGCCACCCACGCGCCGTAGCGCTGGAGCACGTGATACACGGCGCTCCACGACGTGAGCTGCAGCGGTATCGACTCACCCGCCGCGAGCCGCGCCGTCGCCTCGGCCGTCGAGAGCACCGGCAAGGCAGGGCGCTTGCCCGCGTTGTCGGCGTTCACCTTCGCGAGGTAGTCGGCGGTGTTCAGCGCCACGATGCCGGCGACGCGCTCGTCCGAGAACAGGAGCCCGCAGTTGTAGACGAGCGACGTCGTCACGAACTGCTCGTCGAGCGGCAGGCCGGCGAGCAGCGGCACCTTCGCGTCGTCGCGCAGCTCGTGCGTGAGCTGCTTCTCGAACAGGTACATGAGCGTGGTCGCGAGAACCGCCTCGCGCAGGGTCATCGGCCGCAACAGCACGCGCGACGCGCCGACCGCGGCGGTGAGCTTGCCGAGGCCTGTGCCGAACGTGGTGTCGAACGTCTGAACCAGGGTCGGGAAGCGCAAGAACCCGAGGCGGAAGTTGTCGAGGCCCTCGTCGCGCACCGGGTGAATCGCGCCGTCGAGCTTGTCGGTCGCCGTCGTGAAGAGCAGCGCGCCGCCCTCGGCGAAGAAGGTGACCGCCACCTCTTTTTCGGTGACGCGCACGTCGAGGTTCTTCTCGGCGGCGTACGCGTTCGTCAGCGCGACGGCGCGAATCACCGTGTCGCGCAGCTCGGCCTCGGCGGCCGCGGTGTCGCCCCGCTCGTCGAAGAAGCCGAAGTACTTCTTCGGCGCCACGCCCGACGAGAGATACGTGTCGACCAGAAAGCGGTCGTAGTCGGCGCCCGCCGTCACGATGTCGCGCGGTGCGGGCGTGGCGTGGCCCGGCTCGTCGCCCCGCGAGCGGTGCGCGGCCACGACGAACGTGAGCGCGACGGCGAGGCCCGCTGCGAAGGGCAGGGCTGACCACCGGCGGCCAGAGATGATCAGCGCATCGCCCAGCGCGACGAAGCAGAACACCAGCGGCATCGGCGCGAAAGACCTCAGGTGCTCGAGCGAACAGATGAGCGCCAGCAGGCCGCAGCCCACCAGCGCGAACCCTCGCCGGCCTTCGGCGAGTGCCCTTGACGCGCGGAGGATGAGGAGCCCCGCCAGCAGCACCGCGCCGCCCACGAGCAGCCGCTCGTTCAGCCAGCCCAGCGTCGAGTACGGCTTGATGCCGCCACGTGTCGCGATGACCGCGATGAGGTGCACCGCCGACAGCGCAACCGTGGCGAAACCCACCACACGGTGAACGAGCGCGGCGCGCATGGCGCGTTGAGATAGCAAGGCCCGCGCCGATGCGCGTGCCTCAGCGGGCCTTCGGCTCGCGACACCGGCTTCGAGCGCGGCGACGCGCTGCCGGGGCTCCTGCCGGAGCCGCCAGCCCACCGGTGAAGCGGTCGGCCCGTGCGAGCGGCGGCGCTACCCCGCGCTCACGTACCCGGCCGTGCCGTCGCGCGCGGCGAGCTGCAGCCGGCCCGCGCCTGGCACGCGCTGCAGCAGCGCCTCGGCGAACTTCGCGTCGTGCGTGAACACCACCACCTGCCGCTGCTCGCTCAGGTGCGCGATGCGGTCGACCACGTGCGCCACCCGCGCCTGGTCGAGCGACGTGATGGGGTCGTCGAAGACGATGGGCGCCGCCTCTGGCCGCAGCATCGCCTCGGCCAGAAAGTCGGCCAGCGCGATGACCTTCTGCTCGCCTTCCGACAGCACCGCGCTCAACCGGTGCTCGTCGCTCAGGCCCTTGTGTCGCGCCGCCTGGCCTTTTCGCCCCGAGAACCCGACCTCGACCTTCGGAGCCTTCAGCGCCTCACACTCGGCCAGGAACAGCCGCTCGAAGTCTTGATTCAGCGCCTCTTCGTTCGCCGCCTTCGACTGCTCGGTCAGCGAGCGCATCACCGACGAGATGCGCTGCGACACCTGCGTGCCGTGCGCCGCCCACTTCGCCTTCTCGACGTACGCCGCCATCGCCGGCAGCTGGCCTTGCAGCGCCAGCCGGTTCTCGAGCGTGCGAATCTCAGCGAGCGCCGCGTCGAGCTCCTGCTGTCGCGCGCCCGTCTGCTTCTTCACCGAGGCTACGAGCGCGTCGGCCTTCTTGCGCTCGGCCAGCGCCCCCGCCTCGACCTCGGTCGCCGTCTTCACCAGCTCGGGCGAGTCGGTCGCGCCCGCCGCCTGCAGCTTCAGCGCGAGCTCGAACAGCGTGAACGTGCGCGTCAGCAGCTGAGGCACCTCGTCGAGCGCGTCGACGCGCCGCTTCACCAGTGTCGCCACCTGCGCAATCGGCAGCGTCTCGAGCGTGCGCCGCCGCATCGCGAGGTCGGCCACCGCCGCGTCGAGCTCGCGCTGCGACGCGTCTTTGATGTGCGCGCGGTACCGCTTGACCAGCTTCATCGCCGCGGGCTTGAGCGGCTCGCGGCAGTACAGACACTCGTCGCCGCGCGACGGGTACGTCTTCTCGCCCACGTCGTCGAGAAACTGCTCGGCCGCCGCGATGAACGCGCGCCACGACGGCAGGTTCGCCCCGGGAATGTCGTCTTCCGAGAACGCCGCGTCGACCGCAGCCTCGCGCGCCGCTTCGGCGTTCTTCACCCGCGCCGCCGCCGCCGCGTGCGCCGCCCCGTCGAACGCCTTGAGCGCGCTGGCGAGCTGCGCGATCGAGCCATACAGCTCCGAGTCGGCCAGCGCCGCCTGCAGCCGCCCCTTGCCCGTGTCTGGCCTGAGCGCCTCGGCGTGCTCGCGCAGCGTCGCGAGCCGTTCGGCGTGGTTGCCCGCGAGCGCCTTCAGCTCGGTGAGCGACGTCGACGCGCCGAGCGCCTCGACTGCAGGCCACACCACCGCATCGCGTTGGAACATCGCGAGAAACGGGTTCGCCGCCGGCTTCGCCTCGGCGACCTGAGCGTCGAGCTTCGCCTTCAACCCGCCGAGCGACGCGTGCAGCGCGCTGTAGACCGCGACGTCGGCCGGCGTGAAGACGTACGTCAGGTCGTCGTCGACGTGCAGCGACACGGCCGGCGTGTCGAAGACGCTGAGCCGCGTCAGCGGTTCGAGGCCCGTCTCGTCTTCCTGCCACTCGAGCGACGCGTCGCGCCCGCCGAGCGTGTAGTCGACGGTCGCGTGCGGCGTCGTCTCGTCGCTCGCACGCAGGTCGCCCAGCACCGGCTCGGCCGCCCTCACGCCCGCGACCCGCTTCAAGATGCGCACGTAGCCCGATTTGCCGCTCGCATTTTCGCCGTACAGCACGGTGAGGCGCGGGTGAAAGTCGAGCCGCTGCCCCGTCGCGAGCGCGTTCACGCCACGAACGTCGTACAGGCGGGTCAGCACCAGCGCTTCGGTCGCGGTCGTGCCGCGCGGCTCGGCGTCGGTGAGCGGCGGCACCTCGGCGGGCGTGCCTGCCGCGAGGCCCTTCTCGACGAGGAGGGCTGCGTAGGCCTGCTCGGGCGAGGCGCCGCCGGCGAGCAGGCGCACCCAACCTTCCTGTGCGCTCGCCCAGTCGATGAGCCTCTGACGTGCGGGGTTCGGCACGAGCGGCAAATAACACGCGCACCTGCCCGTTTGGTCGTCGGCTTCGGCACGAGTGCCGGGCTAAGAAACGGGCCCCCATGAAACGTCGAACGCTGGCAGAGCTGATCCCCGAAGGCGCAGCGATACCACCCGGTGAGCGGTCGTTTCGCGTGGGCTGGTTCTCGACGCTCAAGCGCACCGACGGTCTGCGCCCCGAGGTGCCCGCCGACTACGTCGCCCGCCAGGGCCGCACGCTGCGCGTCGTCGACGTGCGCGACGCCGAGGAGCTCACCGGCGTGCTCGGCCACGTGCCGGGCAGCGACTGGCTGCCGCTCGCCGAGGCGGGTGACCTGCACAAGCGCGTCGGCGAGTTCGAGCCGCTCGTGCTCGTGTGCGAAGACGGCGCGCGCTCGCTCGCGCTGGCCGCCTGGCTCGAAGAGGCGGGGCTCGCGATGGTCGCCGCGATGCGCGGCGGCATGGCCGCGTGGAAGGAGCAGGGCCTCGCCGCCTCGCGCGACGCCTCGGTCGCGACGCGCAAGGGCCAGCTCTCGCCGCTGTCGAAATGGGCTGACGCCGGCACCACGGCGTCGTTCTCGTTGGCCGACATCGAAGCGCACGTGGGTCACCCGCGCTCGGTGAGGTGGATCAAGGTCGCCGCGTTCTTGTTGAACGGCCGGCTCTCGTGCGTCGACGGTCGCGACCACGTCGCGGTCGTCGGCAGCCCCGGCGGCGACGCCGGCGAGCTCGTGCTTGCGCTCGGCGCCCTCGAGAAGCTCGGGCACCCGGCCCTGAGCGACGAGACCGTGTTCGCTTTGCTCGGTCGCCGCCTCGACGCGTTCGGGCGCTTCGCGTTTCACACCGACACCGCGGCGGGTGACCGGCTCATCGCTGCGATTCGCGCCGACCCGCGCACGAAGAGCTCCGTCGCGAACATGACCGACCCGCTCGCGTTTCGGCGCTTCTTCGCGAGCCCACCCGCCGAGTTCCGGCCTACCTTGGCCGACCTGATGACGCAGCCCGCACACCTCGGCTGCGGTCACCTGCGGCTGATGACGCAGTTTCCCGCGAAGTGGGGCATTCGCGAGGGGCTCACGACGCAGGTGTTGCGCTCCGCGATGGAGCTGCGCTGGCGCGGCCGTCACGACCTCGAGGTGACGCCGCTGCCCGGCGGTCACTCCGAGGGTGCGGTCGTCAACGTTCACGTCTCGGAAGAGCTCGGCGCGTTCTCGTGGGTGCCGCTGGTGTCGCCCTCCATCTCGGGGCGGCAGATGTTCGTGAATCACCCGAGCGTGGCGAGCTTCTTGCGCCGCCAGCTGGCGCGGTGGCTGACGCAGCAGGGCGACCTCTTGCCGAAGGTGCCTGAAGCCGCCGAGCTGTTCGACGCGATGCAGGCGCTGCATCAGGTGCAGCTGATGGCGACGCTCGGTGAGCTCGCGGCGGGGCTGCCCATCTTCGACGTGACGGTGCGGCCCGACGGGAAGAGTGAGGCGAAGCAGGTGGGCACGGTTCCGAAAAAAGCCGCGTGATCGTCAAACACAACCTCAACTGGCGCCTCATCCTCCGGCAGAACTGGAGGGCACTCGTCTTCATCGTGGTCGTCGGGCTCGCGTCGACGGTGCTCGAGCTGCAGTGGCCGCAAGAGAAAGAGCTGCTCCCGCCGACGGCCGTCGGTGCCCTCTCTGCGGCGCTCGCCATCTTCCTCGCGTTCCGCAACTCGGCTGGCTACGACCGCTGGTGGGAGGCGCGCAAGCAGTGGGGCTCGTTGATCAACTCCACCCGCTCGTTCGCGCGCCAGCTCGCGACGCTCGGCGCGGCGAAGCCCGAGGTGCAGCGCGCGATGTTGTACCGGCAGATCGCGTTCGCCCATGCGCTGCGACTTCAGCTGCGCGGCCAGCAGAAAGAGCTGAAAGAGACGCTCGCCCCGTTCGTCGAGGCCTCCGAGCTCGAGCGCATCGCGGGTTCGACGAACGCAGCGATGTGGCTGTTGCAGAACCAGGGCGCCGCCGTGAAGGCGCTCGAGCTCGAGCCGATTCGACACGCGCGCCTCGACGAGACGCTGAGCGCGCTCACCGACGTGCAGGGGGCGTGTGAGCGGCTGAAGACGACCCCCGTGCCGCGCCAGTACGAGTACTTCCCGCGCCTGTTTCTCTACGTGTACGCGGTGCTGCTGCCGCTCGCGCTCGCGGCTCACCTCGAGTGGTTCACGGTGTGCGTCACGGTGCCGGTGTCGTTTCTCTTCATGGCGCTCGAGCGGGTCGGCGAGGTGATGGAGACGCCGTTCGAGAACCGCGTCACCGATGTGCCGCTGAGCGCGATGTGCCGCACCATCGAGCGCAACCTGCGCGAGCTCGCCGGTGACACCGAGAAGCTGCCCCCGCCGCTCGAGCCGATCGACGGCTACTTGTGGTGAACCGTCGACTTTCGGTTCCGAGCCGCGAGGGTGTCTGTTGCAGACGATGCGTACCTACGTCTTCGTGCTCGTGGTGTGCGCATGTGGGCCGAGCGCTCCGCGGCCGACGGCTGCGCCCCGGCCGACGTGCCCGCGCGTGCCGCCGCTCGAGGCGAGCATCATCACGCTCGACGACGGCAGGCGTGCGAAGGTCGAAGCGGGCCTCGCGTACGACGACGTCGGTGGCGAGTGGCGTTTCGCCGAAGAGGTCTACGCGGCCGACTGGTTCGAGAAGGCGTACGAGGTCGACGCGCAGTGCTCCATCTCGCGGCGCGCCGACGACGGCACGCGCTACGCGGTGCGGGAGCCGTTCGCCGACGGCTTCGACGGGGTGACCGACTTCGTCGCGCTGTTCGGCCCCCTGCGCGGGTGGACGGCGATGACGCTGCAGTCTCCGTCGGCGCCTCAGGTGGCCGACTACGTGGCGCTGCGCGCGTGCCTCACCGAGCGCACGTGCGACTACCGCGACAGCCGGTTCGACGTGCGCGACGAAGCCGAGCGCGGCCCGTTCATTCGGGCGACGAGCGTGCCGAAGACGGCGGCGATGGTGACGGCGAAGGCGTCGTTCGAGTCGGGGCTCGGCTACTTCGTGAAGGGCGACGACGTGTGGCTGCGCGCGCGTGTGCGGGCAGAGCAGGGGGTGCCGTTCGGGCTGTTCGACCTGGAGTCGTCGTTCGTGACGAGCGCACCGGGGCCACGCATCGTGCTGGTCGACGGCGCGCTGGCAGTCGAGCTGAAGGCGCTCGACAAGCCGACGTGGAAGCAGGCGACGCCATTTCCATTGCGGCGCTGGGTGTTGGTCGAGGCGCACTACCGGCTCGACGATGACCCGACGAAGGGGCTCGTCGAGCTGTGGCAAGACGGTGTGCAGCTGCTCTCGGCGCCCGGCCGAACGCTGCCGTTCAGCGACATCGTGCTCGACCACATCGAGGTGGGCGTCACGGCGTCGAACGACACCTCGACGAATACGGTGCTCGACGTCGACGACGTGCGAGTCGGCCTGCTTCAGGGCCCGTGAGAAGCACGTCGCCTCGGGCCGACAGCCCCGAAGGGGTGGTGACCGGGTCACCGGGTCACCCGGTCACCGGGGGTCGAAGACAGTCGGTCGAAGGCGGCGCGCGGCAGAGTGCCTTGAAGGGGTGGTGACCGGGTCACCGGGTCACCCGGTCACCGGGGGTCGAAGACAGTCGGTCGAAGGCCGGCCGGCTCCAGAGGACCGTAAATGGGTCTTGCCCGCTTACCCCGGAAACCCGGGAACGAAGACCGTCGAACGAGG
>JAEUJP010000488.1 GCA_016793725.1 Myxococcaceae bacterium
TCGCCGAAGAGCGACGATGAGCTGCCCAGCGCCGCCCGCCGGGTCGGCTCGCTGGCCCTCAGCACGCCGAGCACCGCGTACCCACGCGTCGCCGGCGCCAGCATGCTCGCGAACACCGCGTCGCGCGCCTGCAGCTCTTTCACCTTCGAGGGGAAGCGCTCGATGCGCTCGAGGTCGCGCTTCGGCACCGGCGTGCCGTGCGGCGCCGAAGCGGCCGTGAACCCGCGGTGCGGCGCGAACCGCGCGTAGCGGGGCGTCGCGAAGATGTCTTCTGGCTCTTCGGGCGACTCGATCAGCTTCGCCACGCGCAGCTCTTCGACGCGCTCGCGCACCAGCACCAGCACCGCAGCGAACGCCATGAAGCACAGCGTGGCCACTTTGAGAAAGTGAACGTCGGGCGCACCCCAGATGAACGGGCGCGGCGGCTTCGGTGCGAGCCACACCTCGGCTGAGAATGCGCCGCTGCGCACGACCGCCCGGTCGCCGTTCGACACGCGCGGCTCGCTGAAGCCGTACTCGCGGGGCAGCGGCCCGGTGCCCGTCGCAACCACCCGGTCACCCCACCGCACCACCCAGACACGAGCTTCTGAGGTGCGAGGCATAGGAAGTGATGACCCGGCCAGCGCCGAACGTGTGCAGAATACCGGCATGCGCACGCTCGTGGTGGCCATGGTCCTGGTGGGGTGCAGCGGTGGAGGTGCGAGCGACGGCGGCTCCGCCGGCAGCGGCGCGACCGCGGGCGGAGGCTCGAGCAGCACCGGCGGCGGCACCGGTGGCGCCAGCGCGGGCGGGACGGGAGGGACCGCAGGAGGCACCACCGGCGACGGTGGCGTGCCCTTCGACGCCGGCAGCACGCCGTTCGCGGCGCTGTGCGACCAATACTTCGACGCCCTGTGCACCTTCTACTCGCGCTGCGGCGCGATGCAGGACAAGGCGACCTGCCTCTCGGTGCAAGACGACCGCTTCAACCCGTGGCTGCGCGACGCATGCCTGTTCGACGAGCGCGCGCAGCTCGACGCCGGCCGCGTCGCCTACGAAGATCGCGCCGCTGCAGCGTGTCTGCATGCCCTGCGCGTCAGCGCGCCGTGCACGCAGGCGATCGAGCAGTTCGCGCCCGAGTGCGCCAGCCTGTTTCGCGGCCTCGTGCCCGCCGGCGGCGCGTGCGCACGCTCGAGCGAGTGTGCGCCGACCCACTACTGCGACTCTTCGGTGGGCATGTGCCCCGGCCGCTGCGTCGCGAAGAAGCCCGCCGGCGCCGATGCCGGGCTCGACGAAGAGTGCCAGGCCGGCATGTACCCGTACGCGGGCAAGTGCCGGCTCTTTGCGCTGACGGGCTTCTCGTGTGCGGCAATTCCCCCGAGCAACGACCCTCAGCGCTGCATTCCCAACGTGGCGTTCTGCAACGGCTCTGCGTGTCTGCCGCTGCAGGGCGACGGCGGCACGTGCACCAGCGACAGCCAGTGCATCTTTCCGCTGCGCTGCGCGGCGAGCCGCTGCGTGCGGCCCGCAGGTACGGGTGAAGCGTGTGGCTACGGCCTGTTCCCCGGCACACCTTCGGTGCCGTGCAAGTTCGACCTCGCGTGCTCCGAGGGGCTCGGCGGCGGCGTGTGCCGCGCGCTCGGGGTCAACGGTCAGGGCTGCTTCAATCAGTTCGAGTGTGCGGGCACGCGGCAGTGCCCCGGCGTGTTCTTCGGCGCGGGTCCCGACGGCGGCCTGCAGATCGACGCCGGCAGCTGCACGCCGGCTTCAGGCGCCGGCGCCCCGTGCACGGCGGCACAGAACTTCTGCGACGTCGGCCCGACGTACTGCAACACCGACGCGGGGCAGTGCGCCGCGCGTGCAGCGTTCGGCACGATGAGCACGTGCACCGCGAGCGAGCAGTGCACGCCGCCCGACGTTTGCCTCGGCGGCGTGTGCAGGCGGCCCTACTGCGTGTTGCCCTGAACGGGAGCCGCGCAGTCTCTCGCGAGCGGCCCCTCTTTCAAGAAGCGCTCGACGAGCGTGTTCCACGGGCCCCACTCGTGTGCGCCGTCGGTGAGCAGCACGCGCTCGGGCGGCAGGCGGTCACCGAGCAGCTGGTCGGCGGGCGCGAGGCTGTCTTCTTTGCCCCAGCCCACCCAGAGCTCGGCCGGAGTCTTCGTCGGGTCGTTCGTGACTTCTTGCAGCCAGCGCCACAGCTGGCGCTGGTAGTTGTCGCCGTCGACCGGCTGCGCTTCGGGCGCCTGCCACTTGTCGAGACCGCCCGCGTCTTTGATCTCTCGAATCAGCTTCTCGTCGCCGAGAAACGGCGCCATCGCGAACGCCCCGTCGACGTCTTCGGGGTGGTTCATCGTGTAGAAGAGCGAGCCGAAGCCGCCCATCGACATGCCCATGATCCACCGCTTCTCGTACTTCTTCGCGGTCTGCAGCGGCACCATGATGTCTTCGTGCACGCGCGGCAGCATCGCGCCGCGAATGTAGTAGCCGAACACCGCGTTCGCCGCGACCACGTCGAGCGACAGCCCGCTCGCCTTCACCTTCGCCACGAACCCTTCTTTTTCGAAGTCGTTCATGTCGGAGCCCGCCCCCGGCATCAGCACCACCAGGCACCTGGCCGGCGGGTTCACCGCGTACTCGACCTTGTCCATCGGCACCGACGCGCGCAGCAGGCAGCCGCTCGTGCACACCGCGAGTAGCAGGAGTCTCAGAGCCATCCTGCCTCCAGGTAACTCTTCGCGCTGCGCTCGATCGACTCTGCGATCGTCTTTACCGGTCGGTAACCCAAGACGGCCTTCGCCTTTCCGATGCTGCACGTCCACCCTGGGGCGAGCAGCTGTCTGGCGAGCTTACGGTTGAGCGGTAATTTCGTTCCCGTCAGGCGGGTGATGACGTCGGTCGACTCACCGAGCGCCCCCAGCGCCCACGGCGGCAGGTACACGCTGCGCGCGCTCACGTTCATCGCCGTCGCCGCGAGCTGCATCACCCCTTCGAGCGAGATGGTCTCGTCGCTCGAGCAGAAGAACGCCTCGCCCACCGCCTCTCTGCGATCGGCCTGCAAGAGCAGCTGCGCGACCACGTCGTCGACGTCGACCATCGACAGCGGCCGCGGGCCCCCGCCGATCATGAGAATCACGCCGCGCTTCGCGAGCTTGAAGAAGGTCAGGTTCTCGTGGTCGAGCGGGCCCAAGATTCGCGACGGGCGAATCGACGTCACCTCGAGCCGGCCCTGATACGAAAACGCGATCTGCTCGCCGAGCGCCTTGCTCTCGCCGTACGGCTCTTCGGGGCACCACGGGTCGGTCTCGATGCGCGGCCGCTGCGCCGTCGACGGGCCCGACGCGGCGAGCGAGCCGCAGAACACGAGCCGCCGCGCCTTCGCGCGCACCATCGCGTCGGCGACGTGCCGCGTGCCCTCGGCGTTCGCGTCGATGAACGCCTGACGCCCCGCGGCGCGCCGAATGCCCGCGAGGTGAAACACCGTCTCGATGTCGCGCAGCGCGTCGGTCAACGTCTCGGGCTTCGTGACGTCGCCGGCCGCGCGCTCGACGGGCAGGTTCGCGAGCGACGACGCGTTCGAGCCTTCGCGCACGAGGCAGCGAACGAAGTCGCCGCGCGCAGCGAGGGCCTTGGCCAGATGGCTGCCGAGAAATCCGTTCGCGCCGGTAATCAGGCACCGCATCGATCGATCTGCGCTCACTCTCCTCTAGAAAAATGAAAAATGGGGCTGTTTTTCGTCTGGGCCCTCTGCTACTCACCGCGACCCGGATCTCGTGCACGAGACCGATAACGTCCCCTTCGGGACAGGAGACAACAACGAAATGGCCGCTAAGAAAGCCGCTGCGAAGAAGTCGTCTGGTCGGAAGCCGAACGCCGCGTTCATGAAGCCGATGACTCCTTCGGCGACGCTCGCCGAGATCGTCGGCGCGAAGCCGATTCCGCGCACCGAGGTCACGTCGAAGGTCTGGGCCTACATCAAGAAGAACGGCCTCCAGGACGCGAAGAACAAGCGTCAGATCAACGCCGACGCCAAGCTCCAGGCGGTCTTCGGCGGCAAGAAGTCGGTCAACATGTTCGAGATGACCAAGCTCGTTTCGAAGCACCTGAGCTGAGTCACCCCTGACCCGGTTGGGTCTTCGAAGAAGCCCGGCGGCTCGCCTGAGCCTCCGGGCTTTTTCATTTTTTTGACGCGCGTGCCCGGCACGACGGCTGCACTCACCGTCTGGCGTCATGTCATCTTCCAACGGCGATAGAGCGCTCGACCGAATCACCGCGCTGGCGGCGATTCTCTTCGACGCGCCGATGTCGGGCATCGTGGTGAACGGTCGCTACGCGTCGGTGCAGGGCGCGCCCATCGCCGCGCCGCAGGTGACCGACGTCTCGATCGACCACCAGCCGATGACGCTCGCGCCGTACGCACACTGCCGCGTCTACGTGCCCATCACACGCACCGACGGCTCTCACCTCGGCACGCTCTACGTCGCCGACACGCAGGCGCGCCGCGTCAGCGAGAAGCAGCTTCACGGGCTCGCGAACCTCGCCGAAATGGCGCAGACCGAGCTGCAGGTGCGCGGCGTCACGAAGGCCGCGCCGCACCTCTTGTTCGTGATGGACGCCGCGACCCGTGAGCTGACCTGGCTGTCTGACGATCGCATCGAGCTGAACCTCGACGACGACGACTCGATCTGCGCTGCGCTCGAAACGCTGAATCACGAAGACGCGCGCGCGGGCCTCGACGTTCAGGTCGGCCACCGCTGGCTGCGCCTCGGCCTGCGCGTCACGTACTGCGACCCCGCCGGCCGCCCGACCGAGATCACCGGCGTGCTCCACGACATCACCGAGTCGAAGGCCACCGAGGCGCGCCTCGCCGCTCAGCGCGACCAGCTCGCCCAGCTCGTCACCACCGACGAGCTCACGCAGGTCTCGAACAAGCGCGGGCTCAACCAGCGCCTGCAGCTACTCTGCGCCGAGGCCGAGCGCGGCCGCCGCTTCGCCGTCGCAATGGTCGACATCGACTTCTTCAAGAAGGTCAACGACACCCACGGCCACTCGACCGGCGACGCCGTGCTGAAGGCCGTCGCCGACACGCTGCAGCAGTCGGTGCGCAAGACCGACTTCGTCGCCCGCTTCGGCGGCGAAGAGTTCTGCGTCATCTTCACCGACGTCGACGGCCCCACCGCCCTCGCCCTCGCCGAGCGCCTGCGCGCCGCCGTCGCCGGGTGCACCACCTCGCCCGTGCGCGTCACCGCCAGCTTCGGCCTCTCGATGTGCGCCGGCCGCAACGTCATCACGCAGGTGCAGCTGCTCGAGTCGGCCGACCAGGCGCTGTACCGCGCGAAGCGCAGCGGCCGAAACCGCGTCGCGATGGCGCGTCGCATCATGCCGGCGGGCACGAAGTCGGGCCGCGCCGTCGCCGCGTAGTGCAGGCAGCAGGCGATTTTTTCCGTCGGCGCCGAGCCGAAATCGAATGGTTCAGGTCGGAAAAAGTAGCCTGTCGCCTTTTTTACGCGGTTGAATGCGCCGCTTGAGCGCCGCGTTCGAGGTCCGCCCCGGTGTGCCGTACCCGCTCGGGGCGACCTACGACGGCCGCGGCGTCAACTTCGCGGTCTTCTCTGAGAACGCCACCGCCCTCGAGCTGTGCCTGTTTTCGCCCGAGCGCCCGCTCGACGAGCTGCACCGCCTCAAGCTCCAAGACGTCACCCAGCACGTCTGGCACGGCTACGTGCCCGGCTTGTCGCCCGGCGCCCTCTATGGCTTTCGCGCCCACGGCCCCTGGGAGCCCAGAGCGGGGCTCCGCTTCAACCCCAACAAGCTCCTCGTCGACCCCTACGCGCGCGCCATCAGCGGCAAGCCCGACTGGCAGCACCCGCTCACCACGCTGAAGGCGAACGAGCAGGGCGTCGAGCCGTTCGACGCGCGCGACTCGGGCCCCGGCGTGCCGCGCTCGGTCGTCGTCGGCGACGGCTTCGACTGGGGCGACGACAAGCGCCCCGGCGTCATCTGGCGCCGCACCGTGCTCTACGAGCTGCACGTGAAGGGCTTCACGGCGAAGCACCCCGACATACCTCCCGAGCTGCGCGGCACGTACCTCGGGCTCGCGCACCCTGCCGCGATCGAGCACCTGGTGAAGCTCGGCGTGACCAGCGTCGAGCTCTTGCCGGTGCACGAGAGCGCGAGCGAGGGGTTTCTCTTGCAGCGCACCCTCTCGAACTACTGGGGCTACAACACGCTCGGCTTCTTCGCGCCCGACCAGCGCTTCGCGACCGGCTCGCGCGGCGAGCAGGTGCACGAGTTCAAGACGATGGTGAAGGCGCTGCACGCCGCCGGCATCGAGGTGATTCTCGACGTCGTCTACAACCACACCGCCGAGGGCAACGAGCTCGGGCCGACGTTGAGCCTGCGCGGCCTCGACAACCCGACGTACTACTGGCTCGACGCGAAGAACCGCGCGCGGTGCCGTGACTTCACGGGCTGCGGCAACAGCCTGAACGTGCCGCACCCGCAGACGCTCAAGCTCGTGCTCGACAGCCTGCGCTACTGGGTGAGCGAGATGCACGTCGACGGCTTTCGCTTCGATCTCGCCACCGAGGTCGCGCGCTGCGGCGCCGGCGGCTTCTCGCGCGACGCGGCGTTTCTGCAGGCCGTTCACCAAGACCCGGTGCTGTCGCGCGTGAAGCTGATCGCCGAGCCGTGGGACGTCGGCGACGACGGCTACAAGCTCGGCAACTTTCCCGGGCCCTGGGCCGAGTGGAACGACCGGTTCCGCGAGACCATGCGCCGCATGTGGCGCGGCGACGAGCGCCAGGCGGGCGAGCTCGGCTATCGCCTCACCGGCTCATCAGACCTGTTCAAGGTCTCGGGCCGCCGGCCCATGGCGAGCATCAACTTCGTCACCTGCCACGACGGCTTCACGCTGCACGACCTGGTGAGCTACCAGACGAAACACAACGAGCTGAACGGCGAAGAGAACCGCGACGGCGCGTCAGAGAACCACGCGTGGAACTGTGGCCACGAGGGCGAGACCGACGACCCCGTCGTGAACGCGCTGCGCGACCGCCAGAAGAGGAACCTGCTCGCCACGCTGATGCTGTCGGTCGGCACGCCGATGCTGAGCATGGGCGACGAGCTCGGTCGCACGCAGTGGGGCAACAACAACGCCTACTGCCAGGACAACGAGCTCTCGTGGGTCGACTGGAACCTCGACGACAAGAAGCGCTCGCTGCTCGACTTCACGCGCAAGCTCATCGCCCTGCGCGCCGGGCAGCCGACGCTGCAGCGCCGCAACTTCTTCTTGGGGTCGACGCTCGAAGACTCACGCTTCTTCGACCTCGTCTGGTTTCGACCCGACGGCGCCGAGATGACCGCCGACGACTGGCACGCCCCACACACCCGCTGCCTCGGGTGGTTTCTGGGCGGCGACGCCATCGCCACGCGCGAGCCGAACGGCCAGAAGCTCGTCGGCGACACGCTGCTCATCTTCATGAACGCCAGCGCCACCGCCGTGCCGCTCAAGCTGCCCGAGAAGCGGTGGGGCGAGTCGTGGGAGACCGTGCTCGAGACCGCGCGAGACCAGGCCGTGGTGCGGCGCGTCAACGCAGGCGAGGTCTACGATCTCGCCGGCCGCGCCATGGTGGTGCTGCGGCACGCCTGAACGGCTCAGCGGCCCGCCGTCGCCTTCGCGAAGTTTTCGCTCGTCGTGCGCAGCCGCTTCGACAGCGTCTGCACGAAGAACCGGTACAGCTTCACCGCGACCTTGTCGTTCATCGCCAGCAGCTTCTCGAACCTCGGTCGCGTGATGACGAACGCCTCGACGTCGCTCTCGGCCGCCACCCGCGCGCTCGTCGGCGCGTCGTCGACCAGCGACATCTCGCCCGCGGGCGAGCCCGGCCCCATGCGCGCGACCATCTCTTCCTGATCGCCCGCGACCCGCGTCACCTTCGCCGTGCCTTTGCGCAGCACGTACAGCGACTCGCCCGGCTGCCCCTGCTCGATGATGACCGCGCCCGGCGCGAACTTCTTCGTCTCGCACGCGCCGTAGACCGCCTTCATCTCGTCGAGCGACAGGTCTTTGAACAGCGGCGTGCTCTTCAGAAAGTCGAACCCGTCCATCATCGAGACCAGCGCGGGCGCGTGCGGCGCAGCTTCGACCGCTGTACCCGTCACCACGGGCTGCGCCTCGGCTGCTCCCAGCACCGGCGCCACACCGCCCGCCACCGGCGCGCCCGGCAGCACCTGCGGCGGCGGCCCCGACTGCAGTGCGGCGATTCGCGCCCGCACGTCGCTGAAGTCGAACTGCCACGCCAGAAGGTCCTGGTACAGCTTCAGCGCCTGCGGCACCGCGCCGCGCTGCTCGAGCGTGCGGGCGAGGTTGTAATAGACCGGCGCCGTCTCTTTCGAGAGGCCCGCGCTCTGAACGACCTCGAGGTACTTGCGAATCGCGAGGTCGAGGTAGCCGTTCTGCGCGAGAATTTCGCCGATCAGCCGGCACGCCTCGAAGTACGCGCCCTCGTTCTTCTGCACCTTCTGCAGCAGCTGCAGCGACTTGTTCATCTTGTTCATGCGGAAGTACAGCTTGCCCGCCACGAAGTTGTTCACCGACTTCTCGAAGTTGACCGCCGCCTTGTCGTAGTTGTTCACCTTCAAGAAGAACTCTGCCGCCTGCTGGTAGTTGCCGTGCTTCTCGAACGCCTCGGCGGCTTTGCCCATGTCGCCGGCGCGCGTGTACATCTCGGCGGCCATGTAGTGGTCGTCTGCGCGCTCGTACATCATCGCGGCGCGCGCGTAGTCTTCGAGGTTCTCGAGCAGCTGACCTGCCTTCGCGAAGTCGCGCGCCACGTAGAACATCTCGGCGGCCTTCAGCTCGACCGCGCGGTCGCCCGCGATCGCCGCGAGCACGTTGTAGCCGATGTCTTCCTGGCAGTTGCCGTAGAGCCGCGCCGCGTCTTGAGCGCGACCCGCCCGAAGCAGCTGCGCCACGGTGTCGACCAGGCGGCCGGCGTCGAGG
>JAEUJP010000532.1 GCA_016793725.1 Myxococcaceae bacterium
GCCGTCGCCCGCCGGCACCGCTGCGCTCAGGTCGAGCTCGAACACGTCTTCGAACAGCCACGGCGCGGGGCCCAGCGTGCCGATGCCGCCGTAGGTGATGACGCGGTCTCGCGGCGCGTCGTAGCCGGCAGCCAGCGCGAAGACGCCGTTCACGCCCGAGCCGGGAAACGTGGCCCCCGTGTTCACGAGCCGGTTCCACACCAGGCGCGAGCCGGGTGGGCACTTCGGGCCCGACTCTTCGAGGCAGAGCACCCAGGTGTCGTTCAGGGTCGGCTCGGCCTGAAGCTCGAGGTTGCGCCCGCCGATGAGCACCAGCCGCTTCGGGCTCTGCGCCATCACCAGCGCCGCCTGGCTGCGCGCGCCGGGCCGGTGTTGGCCCGCGGGCAGGGCGACGTTGCGAACGACGAGCGTGACCTCGGCCGAGCTGCTGCCCGTCGCCGTCACCTCGCGCAGCTCGTTGCTGTGCAGGTTCGTGCCGATGACGCCGCCGAACAGATATGCGCGCGACTCGTCGGGGTCGTTCGCGACGGCCATGCCCGAGTAGTAGCTCGTGCCGATCGGCAGGCTCGTCAGAACCACCGGCGCCGCCGCGAGCATGGGCTGCTTCTGCAGGGGGAAGACGAGCGACTCGGCGCTCAGCTGCGAGCCGTCGCTGCCGCCGAGCGAGAAGCCCAGCCGCAGCCCGAGCGGCGTGCGCACGACGCCCATCGCGTGGCCGTATTTGCCGCCCGGCACGGCGACGTCGACGCGGTTCGGCCGCCAGTCGGGCTGCGCGCCGTCGAACGACAGCACCCGCCAGTCGGAGCGCACGTCGCTCGTGTTCGACGTCGTGAACAGCCCGCGCACCCCGAGGTCGACGCCGACGTCGCGGCCGTACGAGGTGATGAGCTGCGAGTTCGCGGCGTCCCACAGCGCGGCCGCTTCGAAGCGGCCGTGCCAGCCGCGATACAGGCGCTCCCACTTGAGCGGGCGGGGCGCGTCGTCGACAATCACCCGCTGCTCGCGGCGAGCGACCTGGCCGTTCGCCACGTCTTCGCTCACCTCGAGCGTCAGCGTGTACGTGCCCTGGTCGGTCGGGCCGGGCGTCGCGCGCAGCCGAGACGACGCCGCGTCGTACGTCACGAACGCCGGCAGCGCGCTCGCGGCGACGCGCACCGGCGTGCCGTCGGGGTCGCTCGCCGTCACCGGCACGTCGAGCACGTCACCCTCGCGCACGCGCAGGTCGGCGGCAGGCGCGGTCACCTCGGGCAGCCGGTTCAGGCGCTCGAGCGCGATGAGCACCTCGCCGCCGGAGCTCGCGAGCGTGCAGCCGCGCAAGAAGGGCCGGGCTCCGTCGTCACGCACCTCGGCGAAGAACACGGTGGTGCCGCGCGGGAGTCGGCCGAGCGGGGCGCCCTCGGGGCCGAGCGGCAGTCTCGCGGTGACGCTCGCGAGGGCGCCAGCGGGGGCGGCCGCCCCAGAGACGAGCACGCTGCAGTCGGCGCCGGCCGGCAGCGCGGCGACGGTGAGCTCGCGGGCCTCGGCCTCGGCGGCCGGGTCGGGGAACTCGAGCGTCACCGAGGGCGTGACGGTGCACGCGCCGAGCAGCAGGGCGACGGCGAGGGTGGGTTCGCTCAGCGAGTTCGCATGCGGCGCGCCGCGCCCGCGTTTTTCGATTTCGTGCTCGAACCGAGAGCGCGGTGCGCGTGCATGCGAGTTCGCTGATTGTCGATGGGCGCGCACCGTTGCGCGGGGAGTCTACTGCTTCGCCGGTGGCACGAGCGGCTCGTCGAGAATGGGGCGCGACTTCGCGTCGGGCAGGTCCCAGTGCCACCACTCCATCGCGTTCTTGGTGAAGCCGGCGCCCTCCATCGCGGCCTTCAGGGTCTGCCGGTTCTTGCGCGAGGTCTCGGTGCCGCCGGTGTAGCCGTGGTGGGCAGCGGGTGAAAACGTGTCGAAGGGGGTGGGCAGCTCGACCTCGCCGCCGTCGAGCCCGACGAGGGTGAGGTCGACGGCGCCGCCGCGGTTGTGGTTGCTGCCGGCCCGGGGCTCGGCGACGTAGCCGGGCTTGGGGAACATCTTCCACATCTCGAACTGCACGGCGTGGGGGCGGTAGCAGTCCCACACCTTCAGGCGAAAGCCCTGGGCGCGCAACGTGTCGGCCGCCTTCGCGAGGCGCTCGGCCGACTCTCGCAGCAAGAGGCACCGCGAGCCCGCCGGGTACACCTGCTTGTGCAGGAAGTTGTCGTCGGTCGCGTAGCGCAGGTCGACGACGAGGTCTTTCACGACGGTGTTCGCCTCGACGAGCTTCGAGGCCGGCTCGGCGGCGAGCAGCGCGAGCACGAGCGCCGTCACCTTAAGCGTACCTCGTGGGGTCTTTGACGCCGGCGGCCTCGAAGCCGCGGCGCCGCAGCTCGCAGCTGTCGCACGCGCCGCACGCGAGGCCGTTCACCGGGTCGTAGCAGCTGTGCGTGTACGTGTAGTCGACGCCGTGCTTCACCCCGAGGCGAATGATCTCACCCTTCGTGAGCCCCGACAGCGGCGCGTGCACCTTCAGCCTCGCGCCCTCGACGCCCGCCTTCGTGCCGAGCCGCGCCACCTTCTCGAACGCACGAATGAACTCGGGCCGGCAGTCGGGGTAGCCGCTGTAGTCGACCGCGTTCACGCCGATGAAGACGTCGGCCGCCCCGACGACTTCACACAGCCCCACCGCGAGCCCGAGGAAGATGGTGTTGCGCGCCGGCACGTAGGTGACCGGTATGCCCTTCGCCATGCGCTTCGGCTTGCGGCCCTTCGGCACCGCGATGTCGTCGGTCAGCGCCGAGCCGCCGATGGCCCTGAGGTCGAGCTTCACCACGCGCACGTCGCGCACCTTCATCGAGCGGGCGACGTCGTCGGCGCGCTGCAGCTCGACGCGGTGCCGCTGCCCGTAGTCGATGCACAGGCACACCGGGTCGTACTTCTTCTTCGCGATGGCGAGGCACGTCGCCGAGTCGAGGCCGCCCGAGAGCAGCACCACTGCGCGCGCACGCGTCACCGGCGCTCACCGGTCAACGAATACGACAGCGTGCAGCCGTTGCACTCGAGGCGGCAGGTGTCTTTCGCGCTCTGCCCGAACACGGGCGGCATGATGCCGACCTGCTCGCCGAGCGAGCCGCACGCGCGCACGGCGTCGAACGTGCCCTCGGGGGTGGTCGCCGGCGCGAAGATGCCGGCGTCTGCGTCGAGCGGCGGGCTCTCGGAGCAGCCTCCGCCGAGCGCGTCGCTCTGCGAGCGCGAGACGATGGTGACGACCAGGGTCTCGGTCATCGTGACGATGGCCGGCATGCCGGCGTCGAAGCCGGGGCACCCGCTGCAGGCGGCGAAGTTGCGCTGCGCGGTGTACGTCGAGCTGAGGCGCTGACCGTCGAAGGTGGCTTCGTGGGGCACGCCGCCGATGCTGACGAAGTAGAGCCCCGCGTCGCGGAAGCGGGAAAACGCGGCGGTGAACGTGAACCCGGCGTCGGGAATTTCGCTGAACGGGCAGCTCGAGCTGCCGGGCTCGGCGCGGAACTCGAAGCTGCCGAGCTGCTCGTCGCCGGGCGGAGGGGGAATGCTCGGGCACCCGACCAGAGCCAGCGCCAGCGCGAGGAGCCCACGTCGCATTGCAGAGGGGCTTCTAGGGCCGCGGCCCGCTTCCGTCAAAGGTGCTGACAGACGCGCGGGTGCTCCAGAAGGAGTGTCGATGTCTCGGGCAGTTGGAGGTGGGACATCGAAACGGTCGCTGCAATCACGAGCGGTTGGGCGATGGCGCGTGATCTGCAACCTCGAGGTTCCACAGGAGGCCACATGTTCCGGTTCTTGGCACTCGTAGCGTTCATCTCGTCGGGCCTGGCGTGGGCGGCAAAGCCGACCATCTCGGTGGTCGACTTCAAGGGGCCGAAAGGCGCCGCGGTGAAGAAGCAGCTCTCGGCGAAGCTGTGCAAGACGTTCAAGTGTGTGAAGCCGGGCGATGACGGCGAAGACGTGACGGTCGCGGCGGTGGTGACGGGTGAGATCGAGAAGGGCAAGGTGACGGTCAGCGTCTACTTCGACGAGGAGCAGGAGCCCGTCACGCGTGAGATCAAGCTGAAGGCGGGCAAGGTGCCGGCCGCGGCGTTCAAGTCGGTGACGAGCGCGGTGAAAGAGGCGGTGGCCTCGGGCACCGACCCCGACGCTGCGGCGGCGTCGATGACCGGCAGTCTCTGAGCTGCACGGCAGCTAGAGCCAGCTTCGAACCTGGTACGCGAGCCAGCTGAGCAGGCGCTCGAACAGTGAGCGGTCGGCGAGCGTCTCGCGCGTCACCTCGACGCAGCTGTGCAGGTCGGTGTTGAAGAGCTTTTCCATCGAGGCGCCGAAGGTGTCGTCTTCGATGACGGCGTTGACCTCGAGGTTCTGGCGCAGCGAGAGGGTGTCGAGGTTGGCGCTGCCGATGGTGCTCCAGTGGGCGTCGACGACGGCGGTCTTCGCGTGGAGGATTCGCCCCTTCCACTCGAAGATGCGCACGCCCGAGCGCAGCAGCTTGCCGTAGAGCCCGCGCGAGCCGAGCAGCACGATGGGCACGTCGGTGGTGCCCGCAAGAATCAACGTCACGTCGACGCCGCGGCGAGCGGCCTTCATGAGGCTGCGCAGCACGCGTGACGGCGGCATGAAGTAGGCGTTCATCACGTGAATGCGGCGGCGGGCCGCGTTGAACGCCTTCACGTAGGCGACGCGAATGTCTTTGCGGTCGGCGGCGAACTCGTTGCCGATGAAGCGCACGCGGTCGTCGTCGTCGTGCGGCGTGCGGCGGCGATAGCGGGCCTCGTCGAGCCGCGGGCCGCGGTGCTTGCGCCAGGTGTCGAGGAACATGCGCTCGAGCTGAACGGCGGCGGGGCCCTCGATGCGCACGTGGGTGTCGCGCCAGCCGTGGCCGCCGTCTTCGACGGCGGCGTAGTCGTTCGAGAGGTTCAGGCCGCCCGTGAACGCGACGCGGCCGTCGACGATCATGGCCTTGCGGTGGTTGCGCCTGCGCAGGCGGCCGATGACGCGCGCGACGCGGCTCAAGAGGCGCACCGGCGCGAAGCACAGCACGCGCACGCCGGCGAGCTTGAGGCGCATCACGTAGGCGTCGCTGACCTGGGCGCCCCAGCCGTCGTACATGAGGTTCACCTCGACGCCGGCGTACGCGCGCTCGATGAGCACGCTCGCGAGCTGGTTGCCGACGGCGTCGTCGCGCAAGATGTACGTCTCGATGCACAGCGTCGACCGGGCCTCGCGTGCGGCCTGCAGCATCGCGGGGAAGGTCTGGTAGCCGTCTTTGAGCAGGGCGACGCGGTTGTGGCCTACGTCGACGTCGGCGTACGGAGCGCGATCGAGCGCCGTCGTCGCGGTGATCATGGGAGCACCCGGTAGCGCATCGCGTCGTCTCGGTGGACCTTACCCGGGGTATCGAAAGACCTCAGAGGTAACTGAGCACCCTGGGCCGCGCGACCCAAGCGCGCGCGATGACTCGCGCAGGCCGTGACGCGGGCAGGGCACGAACGTTGCGAATGTGGGCATTCATGCTCCACCAGAATCGGCTCAGCGAAGAGTTCATCGTCCACGAGCTCGCGGCCGACGACGACGGTGAGCCGCTGTCTGAAGAGCAGCTGTGGGAGGCGCTGACGCGAACGTTTCAGAGCCCGCGTTACCGCCCGCCGATGTTGCCGGTGGTGGCGACGGAGCTGATGCAGATCTCGTCGCGCGCCGACGCCGACGTGACGCAGATCGTTCACCTGCTCGAAAAAGACACGCTGCTCGCGGGCCGGGTCTTGAAGCTGTGCAACTCGCCGCTCTACGGCGCGGCCGAGCCGATTCGGTCGCTGAAGACCGCGGTGGTGCGCCTGGGGCTCGCCGAGCTGCGCGACGTCGTGATGGAGGCCGCGTTCGGCTCGCGCGTGTTCAAGACGACGGGCTACAGCGAGGCGGTCGACCGCGTGCGCGTGCACTCGACGGCGGTCGCGCACCTCTCGCGGGTCATCGCGCGCTACACGTCGTTCGAGTCCGAGTACGCGTTCTTGTGCGGCCTGTTGCACGACGTCGGGCTGTCGGCGGCGCTGGTCGCGCTCGGTGACGTGCCGAAGGGCGAGCAGCTGCGGCCGGTGGCCGACCTGTGGCCGGCGCTGGTCGCGCTGCACGAGACGGTGGGCGGCTCGGTGGCGACGGTGTGGAAGCTGCCGGCCGAGGTCGCGATGGTGTTGCGGCTGCACCACTCGCTGAAGGTCGGGCCGGTGGTGCACCCGATGGCGGCGATCGTGACGCTCGCCGAGTCGATCGCCTGCGACAACGGCTGGGGCCTCGTGCCTCGCGCGCTGAAGGTCGGCGGCGCGACGCAGCCGTCGCTGCTGTTCGGCGGGCACCGCGTCGACGAGCCGTCTGACCAGCAGGTGATGGTGGCGAAGGCGGCGCTGGGCTTCGAGGGCCGCAAGGTCGAGACGATTCAGGCCGAGTGCAAGAAGGTGCTCGCGGCGCTGGGCGACTGAAGTCGAGCGCTGAGGCTTTTTGCCCCGCGCGCCCGCGCCCCCGGCGTGTCGACACGTGGGGTTGAGCGCTGGCACGGGGCTGGCTCTACAGCGAGCCAATGCACGCCGCTCCGATGGTGGAAGACGCGTTTCACGAGACGAGGCAGCCGGCTTCACCGCTGGTGGTGCTGGCGCTGAACGACGGCGCGCGCTGCGCGGCGCTGGAGCAGGCGCTGACCGCAGACGGGTACGAGGTGGTGACGATGCGCGACGGGGCGGCGCTGCTGCAGTACCTGTACAACTCGGTGACCCACGAGGCGCGGCCCGACCTGGTGGTGTGTGACGCCGAGCTCGACGGCGTCGACGGGGCGCAGGTGTGTCTGATTTCGCGTTCGCAAGACGCGCTCTTGCCGTTCATCGTGATCGCGCGCAACGGGCCGGCGGGCGCCTTCGATTCTCTGGAATTGTTCGACGAGGCGTGTGTTCTTTCTGCAGATGTGGATCTCGAAGAGCTGAAGGCGGCGGTGCGCCGGCTTCTCTGACGCTCGAAGAGATCGATCAGCACGGCCAGAGCAGCAAGGCCGTCGGGCACGGGAGTGCCCCCTGCGGGCCGGAGTCGGGTGGGCGCATGCCGACTCCAGGCCCGCAGTTTTTTTTTAGACTGTCTTTCAGACTGCGGGCTGGGTTGCGCCGAGCGGCCTGGCCGAGGCGCCCCCTGCAGCCTCGAGCCGCGTCGGCAGCACGACGGTGAACGTCGAGCCCTTGCCGAGCTCGCTCCGAACGCTGACCTGGCCGTCGTGCAGTGAGACGAGCTGCTGCACGATCCACAACCCCAGGCCGAAGCCGTCTGCGTCGGAGCGCTTGCCGCGGAAGAAGCGGTGAAACAGCAGCTCCTGGTCTTCGGGCGCGATGCCGAGCCCCTGGTCTTTCACGGTCAGCGTCGCCTGGCCGTCGGTGGCCGTCACCGACACTGCGACCGGCTTGCCCGAGCCGTACTTCACGGCGTTCACCACGAGGTTCGAGATGATCTGCTCGAGGCGCGCCCTGTCCCACAGGCCCGGGGCGGCCTGCTCGCCCGAGTACGTGAGCTCGATGCCCAGCTCGCGCCGCTCGTCGGCGATGCGCTCCGTCACCGCCTTTGCGACCTCGCCGAGGTCGACCCGCTGCTTGTCGAGCACGATGCGCCCTTCACGCATGCGCGCGATGTCGAGCAGATAGTCCGACAGGCGGTTCAGCCGCGCCATGCCGCCCTCGACGTCCGACAGCTTCGCCAGCACGTCGGGCGCCTGCAGCGGGCCCGTCGCCTTCGTCAGCCACCGCTTGAGCGTGTGCACCTGCAGGCCCATCGACGTCAGCGGGGTACGAATTTCGTGCAGCGCCACCGCGAAGAACTCTTCTCGCGTGCGAGCGAGCTCACGCTCGTGCGCCCGAGCCTGCGCCTCGCGCAGCGCGTGCGCCTGCGCCTCGATGGTCGCCGACTTGCGCGCGAGGTCG
>JAEUJP010000801.1 GCA_016793725.1 Myxococcaceae bacterium
CCTCGTTCCGGAACAGGTGAATCTGCTCCACCCCGCCCGGAGCGGACTGCGAGCCCGTGTTCACCGAGCCCATCAGCAGGTCGAGATCGCCGTCGCGGTCGTAGTCGTCGATCGAGATGCCGTTCGAGTTCACCAGCAGCGGCCGCACCCCGCTCTCTTCCGTCACGTTCACGAACGTGTGATCTGCGCGCTGCTGAAACACCCACGCGTGGCTGTTCGGGTACGCGCTGTTCTCGATCACCAGGTCGAGCAGCCCGTCGTTGTCGAGGTCGGCCCACGACGCCCCGTGATCGCCCTCGTTGCCGAAGTCACCGTCGGGCCCCGTGCCGTTCAGCTCTCTCGCGATGCCCGTCTCGGCGAGCTCGGGCCGCTCGAACACCCAACCTCCCTCGCGCCCGCTGTTCTTCAAGATGCGTGACCTGTCGGCCGTGCTCCGCGGCCAGTCGCCGTGCGCCGTCTCGGCCTGAAACACGTCGAGGTCGCCGTCGTTGTCGTAGTCGGCGCACGAGCTCGAGAACGTGTTGCCACCGTGCCGGAACTCCGGCTCCGACGGGTGCGGCACCGCGTCCATGTGGAAGTCGAGCTCCCGCGCCGCGTTGCGAAACGTGCCGTCGCCCCCGTTCAGCCACAGATCGTCCCAGCTCAGCGCGTAGGTCGACGCCAAGAGGTCGGGCCACCCGTCGTCGTTCACGTCGCACGCCGTCACCCCGTACGTCGGCTTCACGAACATGCCGCTCGGGTCGCCGAGCGCCGCCTCCAGCGTCAGGTGCGCCACCTCGTTCGACAGCGTGAAGTGCCCCGCCCCGTCGCCCCGGTACAGGTTCGACGGGTACGCGTCGTAGGCAGGGTACGAGACCATGAAGTTCCCCACGTACAGGTCGAGCTTCCCGTCTTTGTCGTAGTCGGTGAACGCCGCCGCCGCCGTCGTCAGCGGCCACGGCCGATCGAGCCCGCTCTCGCGCGCGAGCGTGAAGCGCCCCGCTCCGTCGTTCAGGTAGAGCTCGTTCGAGTCCGCCGTGTACTTCGCCCCCGACGGCTCCTGCGAGTAGCTGCCGCTGAACACGTCGAGATCGCCGTCGCCGTCGACGTCGCCGAACACCACCATCAACGCCGTCTGCCCTTCGGCCGTGCCCGCCCGGTTCGCCGTGAGGCCTGACGCCTCGGTCACCTCTTCGAACCTCACGCCACCCCGGTTCAGGTACAGGTGCTGCAGCCCCCGCCGCACTCCCGTCTCGATGCCGATGAAGTCGGGGTAGCCGTCGCCGTTCACGTCGCCCCACGCCACCCGCCTCGCGAGCTTCCCCTCGAGCCCCACCTCGGCCGACACCTCGGTGAAGAACTGCGCCATCGGCGCGCCCCCTGTGGGCGCACAGACCTCTGCCGCCGGCAACACGTGACACGCTCGCGCCTCGAGCCTCACCGGAGCCACCTCCGCCGCCAGCCCCGCTGCCGTCTGCGGTTGTACGCACGCCGCCGCCGCAACCGCCACCAACGCCACCCATGCCCGGGACATGTGCGGTGGAGTCACCCCCGCGCGGTTTGTCGCACCCGCTCGGGCTCAGGCGATGAACATCGCGTCGCCGTAGCTGAAGAAGCGATAGCGCTGCGCCACGGCCTCCCGGTACGCCGCGAGCGTCTTCTCGGTGCCGAGAAACGCCGACACCAACATCAGCAGCGTCGACCGCGGCAGGTGAAAGTTCGTGAGCAGCCCATCGACCACCTTGAACTCGAACCCCGGCTTGATGAACAGCCGCGTGTCGAGCTCGCCGCACTTGATGCCCGCCGCCGCGAACGTCTCGAGCGTTCTCACCACCGTCGTGCCCACGGCGATGACTCGGCTCGCCGCCTCGATGGCGTCGAAGGTCTCGATCGGCAGCACGCAGCGCTCCGAGTGCATCTTGTGCGCGTCGATGTTGCCGTCGCGCACCGGCAAGAACGTGCCCGGCCCCACGTCGAGCGTCACCCTCGCCGTCTTCACGCCCTTCGCCGCCAGCGCCGCGAGCAGCTCCTTCGTGAAGTGCAGCCCCGCCGTCGGCGCCGCCACCGACCCCGGCACCTGGGCGAACACCGTCTGGTACCGCTCGGCGTCGGCCGGGTCTGGCGACCGCGTGATGTACGGAGGCAGCGGCAGCTCGCCCGCCAGCGTCGGGTCGCCGTCGAACTGCACCAGGTACTCACCCCCGCCGCGCACCTCGGCGATGCCCGCCTTCAGGCCTGAAGGCAGCTCGATCACCTGGCCGAGCTTCAGCGCCTTCGCCGCCTGCCCCAGACACACCCACGCCGCCCCGTCGGGCCGCACCAGCAAGAGCTCGACCTTGCCGCCCGTGCCCTGCTTCGTGCCGTGCAGCCGCGCGCGAATCACCCGCGTGTCGTTGAGCACCACCAGGTCGCCGGGCTGAAGCAGCTCGACGATCTCACCGAACCGCCGGTGCTCGAGCGCCCCCGACGCCCGATCGATCTGCAACAGCCGCGACGCATCGCGCCGCTCGAGCGGCCGCTGCGCGATCAGCTCTTCGGGCAGCTCGTAGTCGAAGTCTTCGATGCGCACGTGCGCGGCATCAGTACAGCGTCTGCAGCTCGGTGCCTACGTAGTAGTGCCCCAGAATCTCGCGGTACCCCATGCCCCGCTCGGCCAGCACCTTTGCGCCCCACTGGCACATGCCAGCGCCGTGGCCGAAGCCGTGCCCCGACAGCGTCTTGCCGCTCACCTCGAACCACAGGCTCTTCAGCTTCATGTAGCCGATGCGCTCGCGCAGCAGCACCGCGTCGACCGGCCGGCCGTCGAGCAGCACCTTCGTCGCGCGGCCCGTCGCGCTCCGCGCCGTCACCTGAATGCGCTGGTCGAGCTCGAGCCTCCACTCCGCCTGCGGCAGCTTCGCGCACGGGCATGACACGGGCTTCAGGTACGGCAGGTCTCGCCCCAGCGCCTCGGCCCCGCTCTCGGTCTTGCCGCCGCACGACGCGTGAAAGTACGCCTCGACCGGCTGCAGCTGGTGCGTGAGCACCATGCCTCGCGTCGCCTCGACCGCCTCACGCGTGCGCGGGTCTTCGCTCGCGAGCCCTCCGTACACCTGGCTGATCACGCTCGAGCCCAGGTGAAACGGCTGCCCGTACTGCTCGAGCTTCTTGTGCAGCGCGTACGTGCGCGCCGCCACCGCCTGCGCCTTCAGCGCCTCGAGGGGAAACGACTTCGGCATCTCGCTGCCGAGCACCCCGGCGAGGTAGTCCTCCAGAGCGAGCACGTTCACCAGCTGTACGCCGTCTCGACCGAGCAGCGCCACCACGTCGCCCCGCACCCGCGTGCCGTTGACGTCGATCGCGCCGCCCCGACGAAACCGCACGGCCCGGCCGCTGACCGCCGAGCCGTCGACGAAGAGCGCCCCGCCCTTGCGCGTGACCGTCACGTCGGGCGACTCGAGCGGCAGAAAGCGCGCACCCTCGTCGTCGTCGCCTCGGAACAGGCCGTCGCCCGCCAGCCGTGCCTGCTTCACCTCGGGGCCGATCGCGATGCGCATCGTCTCGGTGGCGAGCGCCGTCGACGAGACCAGAAAGCCGAAGGTGAACGTGGTTCTCAGCACTGGCAGCCAGTGTAGGTGCGGCTAAGGTGCCCGCAAAGAAATGACCCCGCTCGAGCTGCAGCAGGCCCTCGCGAAGATCTCAGCCCGGTCAGCGCAGGTCATCTCGCACCGCGTGCTCGACGCCAAGACGCGCGAAGAGTGCGCCGCCCTCTACGGCCTGAAGCCCGAGCTGTGGGACGTGCTGTTTCTACGCGCCGTGCGCGACTTCGAGCGCGCGCTCGGCCTGCCCGCCGCAGCCGGCGACGAGGTCGAGCAGGCCGCCCGGCTCGCCGCCGCCCTCACCCCCGCCCTCGTCGAGCTCTCGACCCACCGCGACGAGACCCGCCGCCTCATCGAGAAGGCCCACGCCGACTACGAGGCCTCGCCCTCGCACACCCTCGAGGTCTGGGCCCGCCGCATCGCCATCGTCGTCATCATCGCGCTGACCGCGTGGTTCTACTGGCGCGAGCAGTCGCAGAAGGGCCAGGTTCGCTACGAGCCGCAGCGCACTTTTGAGCCCGTGCCGCCAACCAGTGATAAAGAGCCGACCCCATGATCCGACGCACCCTCGTTCTCACCGCCCTTCTCGCCCTCGCTGGCTGCCCCAAGAACGTCCC
>JAEUJP010000582.1 GCA_016793725.1 Myxococcaceae bacterium
AACGTCGCGCAGCTCAAGGGCTCATCGCCCTCGCAGGTGGGTCACTGAGACCTCGGTGGTGGTAGTAGCTACACTGATGTAGCGGCGGTGAAAGATCACTTGCGCTGGCAATTTCTGACCGACGGGTTAGAAACGGCCGCGCCATGGCCCGCCCCGCTGACCCGCACGCCCGCCGCTCGCTCGTCGACGCCGCGCGTGCCGAGTTCGTGAAGCACGGCATCATCGGCGCGCGCATCGAAGACATCACGGCGGCGTGCGGCCTCTCGAAGGGCGCCTTCTACCTCCACTTCAAGAGCAAAGAGGCGCTGTTCGGCGAGCTGGTGCAGAGCTTCCAAGAGGGTATGAATCGCTCGCTCGACCAGCGCATGCAGGCGATGGCGGGCTTCTTCGCCGAGCACGGCGCCATCACCGCCCGAGACCTGCAGGTGCGCAGCGAGCGCTACGAGCGGCTGCTCGAGCTCGAGGGCGACTACGACCGCAACATGCTCTCGCTCATCTGGGAGTACCGCGACCTGATGCGCGTGCTCGTGAGCGGCAGCCAGGGCACGGGGTTCTCGAGCCTCATCTGGGAGATCGCGAACCGCGAGGTGCAGCGCGTTCAAGACGAGTTCGAGACGATGAAGAGCCTCGGCGCCTGCCGCACCGACGTGCCGAGCGAGCTGTTCGGCTCGATGCTGGTGGGCACGTGGCTGCTCGTCGCGCAGCGCATGAGCCAGCTCTCGAAGAAGCCCGATCTCGACGTCTGGGTCGAGTCGCTGCACCGGCTGATTCGTGAAGGTGCGGCACCGCAGAAAGTGAAGAGCGGCAAGAAGACGACGCGCCGCAAGTTGGCTGCCCGGGAGGCATCGCTGTGAAGAAGCTCATTGCATTGCTGTTGTTCGCCGTGCCCGCGTTCTCGCAGGGCACCGTGAAGCTCGTGAAGGCGCGGCCGGTGACGTCGAGCGCGCGCGAGCAGCTCACGGGTCAGCTGTTCCCCTCGAAGCTGCTGCCGCTCGGGTTCGAGGCGGGCGGCCGGCTGATGAAGCTGCACGCGGGCAAGGGCGACACGGTGAAAGAGGGCATGGTGGTGGCGCGGCTCGACCCCGAAATCATCGACGCGCAGGTCGCGCAGGCCGAGGCCGGCGTCGCCGCCGCCGAAGCCGCAGCGACCCTGGCGATGGACGTCGCGGGTCGCAACGAGAAGCTGCGCGCCGAGGGCTCGGTCAGCGACGTGCAGGCGAAGAACGTGCTCACGCAGGGCAAGCAGGCCGAGGCCGGGCTCGCCGCCGCGAAGGCGCAGCTCGCGCAGGCGCGCGCGGGCCGCAAGCGCCACGACCTGAAGACCACCATCAGCGGCACGGTCATCGAGGCGCCCGACAACGTGGGCGGCATGATCGGGCCCGGCATGCCGGTGTTCATCATTCAGCAGGTCGACACGCTCATCTTGAAGACGACCATCTCTGAGAGCTCACGCGCGCTGGTGAAGCCCGGCATGAAGCTGCGCGTCGAGTCGGTCGGCAGCGGGGCGTCGACCGACGACGCGACGGTGAAGGTCGTGATCCCCTCGGCTGACCCCGCGACCCGCCGCATTCCCATCGAGGTCTCGGTGCCGAACCAAGACGGGCGCTTCGTCTCGATGACGCTCGCGAAGGCGTCGATGCCGCTCGGCGAAGCGAAGAAGGCGTTCGCGATTCCCTCATCGGCGCTGGGCACGACGGGGGGTGAGCACGTGCTCGTGCAGCAGGGCGCCGGGGCGTACAAGCGCGTGGGCGTGACGGTGCTCGAGCGGAACCCGAAAGAGGTCACCGTGGTGCCCGAAGAGCCGCTCGACCAGGTGGTCGACTACCCGCAGGCCGTGCAGACCGCCACGAAGCCGGGCCCGACCTAGAGACCGACATGACGCTCTCAGACGTCAGCATTCGCCGGCCCGTCTTCACGACGATGATGTCGCTCTTCCTCGTCGTGTTGGGGGTGGTGGGCCTCAAGCGGCTCGGCACCGACCTCTTTCCCGACGTCAGCTTCCCCTTCGTCACCATCACCTGCGTCTACCCTGGCGCGGGCCCGTCTGAGATCGAGACGCAGGTGGTGAAGCCCATCGAAGACTCGATCGCCGGCATCAACGGCATCGACGCCGTGCAGTCGTTCTCGCGCGACAACTTCGGGCTCATCTTCGCGCAGTTCAAGCTGTCGGCCTCGCTCGACCGCTCGACGCAAGACGTGCGCGACAAGGTCGCTGCGGTGCAGAGCCTGTTGCCGAAAGACGCCGAGCCGCCCCGCGTGCTCGCGGTCGACGTGCAGGCGTCGCCGGTCGTCACGTACGCGGTCTCGGCGACGATGAAGAGCCAGGAGCTGCGCCAGCTCATCAAAGACCAGCTCGAGCCCCAGCTCGCGCAGGTCGCGGGCGTCGCCGAGGTGCGCGTGACGGGCGGCGACACGCGCGAGATTCGCGTCGACATCGACATCAACAAGGCGAAGTCTTCGGGCATCGCGCCGGGGCAGATCGCCGAGCGCATCGGCATGGAGAATTTGAACCTCCCGGCCGGCCGCCTCGACCTGGGCCCGGCAGAGCTGAACGTGCGCACGCTCGGGCAGTTCTCGAACGTCGACGAAATTTCGGCGCTGCCGATCGCGCGCAGCCAGTCGGGCGCGCAGGTGCGGCTCGACGAGATCGCGAACGTCATCGACGGCGTCGCCGACCGCCGGTCGATCGCGCGGCTGAACGGCAAAGAGTCGGTCATCGTCGAGGTGGTGAAGCGCCCCGGCGAGAACACGGTCGCGGTGGCGAACGGGGTGAAGGCGGCGATGGCGCGGCTCGAGCCGCAGCTGGGCCACGGGTTTCACGCGTCGATCATCATCGACCAGAGCCTGCTCATCGAAGCGAATACGCACGAGGTGTGGGTCGCGCTCCTCTTCGGCGGCCTGATGGCGGTGCTCATCATTCTCATGTTCCTGCTCGACCTGCGCGGCACCATGATCTCGGCGCTCGCGCTGCCCACGTCGGTCGTCGGCACGTTCTTCGCGATGTACCTGCTCGACTACTCGCTGAACCAGATGACGCTGCTCGCGCTGTCGCTCGCCATCGGTCTGCTCATCGACGACGCGGTCGTCGTGCGTGAGGCCATCACGCACCGCCTCGAGCAGGGCGAAGAGCCGGCCGACGCGGCGTCGAAGGGCACGAAAGACGTCGCGCTCGCGGTGCTCGCCACGACGCTGTCGCTCGTCGCAGTGTTCATACCCGTCGCGTTCATGCCCGGCATGGTCGGCCAGTTCTTCAAGCAGTTCGGCCTCACGATGTCGTGCGCGGTCATGATCTCGCTGTTCGTCTCGTTCACGCTCGACCCGATGTTGTCGGCGCGGTTCGCGAAGAAGCGGGTGAAGGGGCAGGTGCACCACGAGAACGCGGTGGCGGCCTTCTTCCGCCGCATGTTCGAGGGCACCGAGCGGTTCTACGGCGCGGTGCTGAAGTGGGTCATCGCGAACAAGGGCAAGACGGCGGTGGCGACGGTGGCGCTGCTCGCGCTGTCGGGCCTCGGCGCGACGCGGCTCGCGGGAGACTTCGTAGCCCCGGAAGACCGGTCGCAGTTTCTCGTCGAGCTGAAGCTGCCCGAAGGGTCGAGCCTGCAAGAGAGCTCAGACCGGGCGGCCGAGGCCGAGGCGCTGATTCGCCAGGTGCCCGAGGTGAGCGACATCTACACCATCGTCGGCGCGGCGCAGGCGGTGTTCTCGAGCGACACGAACACCGCGCGCCTGCGCGTGCTGACGGTGCCGCGCGAGAAGCGGTCGCGGTACGTGGCGGCGATTCGCGACGAGGCGCGCAAGAAGCTCGAGGCGGGCATGCCGCCGACGGTGAAGGCGAACTTCATCGAGCCGCCGGTCATCGAAGGCCTGGGCGACTTCTTTCCCATCATGCTGACCATCATGGGGCCCGACTTCACGACGCTGCAGAAAGAGGCCGAGCGGGTGGCGGGCATCATGCGCAGCATTCCCGGCGCGGCCGACGTGCGCATCGTGGCGAACCCGCCGAAGACCGAGCTCGGCATCTCGATCGACCGTGCGCGCGCGAACGACGTCGACCTGACGTCGGCGATGCTCGCGATGCAGCTGCGGCTCGCGATGAACGGCGCCGAGGTCGGCAAGCTGCGCGAAGGGTCGCGCGAGACGCCGATCGTGGTGCGGCTCACCGAGAGCGACCGCTCGACGCCCGAGGCGCTGAAGTGGCTCGACGTGTTCACGCCGAAGGGCGTGCGGGCGGTGAACGACGTCGCGAACTTCCAGATGAAAGACGTGCCGAGCACCATCGAGCACTTCAACCGTCAGCGCCGCATCATGGTCATCGTCGGCACGGTGACGGGCGGCCTGTCGGCGGTGTCGGGTGCGCTGCGCGAGAAGATGGCCGCGGCGCCTCCGCCCGACGGGTACACGCTGCACTACGACGGCATGATGAAGGTGATGGGCGAGCAGTTCGACGCGTTCGCGCTCGCGGGCGTTCTGGCGCTGGTCTTCGTGTACATGGTGCTCGCGTCGCAGTTCGAGTCGTTCAAGCACCCGTTCACCATCATCGCGTCGGTGCCGCTCGCGCTCATCGGCGCGATGTGGGCGCTGATTCTGACGGGCTACACGATGACCATCGGCGCCAGCATCGGGTTCATCTTGCTCGTCGGCCTGGTGACGAAGAACGCGATTCTGCTCGTCGACGGCACGCTGCAGAACATTCGTGACGGTGACGACGTCGACACGGCGCTGCTGAAGGCCGGCCCGCGCCGGTTGCGCCCGATTCTGATGACGTCGGTCGCGATGGCGATCGGCATGGTGCCGACGGCGATCGGCAAGGGGCAGGGCTTCGAGTTTCGCGCGCCGATGGCGATCGCGGTCATCGGCGGCGTCATCACGTCGACGTTCCTAACGCTGCTGGTGGTGCCGATCGTGTTCTCGTTCTTCGAAAACCTGGGCGGTGGGCGCAAGGTGAGGGTGAAGGTGCCCGAGGCGGCTCCATCACCGCCCGAGGCGGCGGCTCCGGCGTCTGCATCGGCGAAGAGCCCGAGCCCGACGGGGAGTGGAGCATGAGGCGCTTCGGAGGGGTCTTCATTCTGCTGCCGGTCGTGGCGCTGGCCGAGCCTTTGGTGCCGGCCGAGCCGCCGACGGCGGCCCCGGTGGCGGCGTCGAGCCGCAGGGTGGTGACGTTGCCCGAGGCGCTGAAGCTCGCGGCCGAGAACAACTTCGACTACCAGGCGGCGCTCGCGAACGCGCAGATGGTGCAGGGGCAGGCGAGCCGCGTGTTCGGGGCGGTGCTGCCCGAGATCACGGCAGGCGGGCAGTACGTGTACACGAGCGCGCCGGCGGTGTTCGACCTGGGCTCGATCGCGGGCATCAACACGGCCATCTGGCCCGACATTCTTCCGCAGCGGCCGCTGCCCGCGGGCATCGACGCGAGGGTGCCGATCGTGGCGGCGAACTCGGTGTACGGGCAGGTCCAGATTCAGCAGCTCTTGTTCACGCCGATGATGTTCTTGCTGCCGGCGGCGAAGCCGGGCGTGGCGGCGGCGCAGCTGGGGGCCGGCGAGGCGCGCGAGCAGGTGCTGCTCGGCGTGGCGCGGCTGTACCTCGGGCTGCAGGGGTTGCAGCAGATTGAGGCGGCGGCGCACGACGCCGAGACGGTGGCGCTGAAGCGCGAGCGCGACGTGATGGGGCAGGTGGCGGCGGGCACGCAGGGCGAAATTCTGCTGCTGCGAGCGCAGACCGAGACGGCGCAGGCGCGCGGCACGCTCGCGCAGCTCGCCGGCACGCGCGAAGGCCTGCTCGCGACGCTCGAGTCGCTGGTCGGCGCGGCGATACGGCCCGAAGACACGGTGACCGGGCTGCCGAACTGGCAGCCGGGCGACGAAGACTCGAAGCCGTGGGAGCAGCTGTATGTGGTGAAGGCCACGGCGAAGGGCGTCGAGGCGCAAGAGTGGTACGTGACGTACGATACGCTGCAGTTCTTGCCGACGGTCGTCGCCGGCGCGAAGGGCAACTACAACTCGAACAAGGGCTTCGTCGGCACGAACTGGACGTACGACTTCTCCATCGGTGTTCAGATTCCGCTCTACGACCGTGGCAGCCGGTACGCCGCCAAGAAGGAAGACGAGGCGAAGCTGCGCGCGGCGAAGGCGAAGCTCGAGAGCGAGCGGGCGAAGGCACGCTCGGCGTGGGTGACGGCGAAGGCGAACCTGGCGGCGGGCGAGGCGGCGCTGAAGCAGGCCGAGGCGCAGGCGGGGCTGGCGGCGAAGGCGCAGAAGCAGCTCGACGCGGCGTTTCAGCTGGGCCTGGCGACGGCGCTCGAGCTGTCAGACATCGACAACAAGCGGTTCTTCGCGGCGAGCCAGGTGGCGCAGGTGCGGGCGCAGCTCGAGGTGCGCAAGGTCGAGATGATCGCGGCCGAAGGGCGGCTGGCGCGCGCGGCGGGGCTCGACGAGTAGCGTCGGCCGACTGGAAGTGCGGCTACTGCAGGACCATCGAGAGCACCGCGCCGAGCACCATGACGACGGCGCCGCCGATGAGGAAGGCGGCCGCGAGCTGCTGGTGAAGGTTGCCGGTGCGCGCGACGGCCTGGAGCTGGGCGTAGTCGTCGAGGGCAGGGTAGCCGCGGTCGATGCGGTCGTAGTGCTCGCCCGCCGAGTAGCGAAAGCCGACGCCGGTGCCGGCGAGACCTGCACCCGCGACGATGACGCCGAAGGTGGCCCACCGCGCGGCGTTGCTCTTCGGGGGGGCCTCGACCTCGGCGGCGGCCGGCACGAAGCCGTCGTCGGTGTGAGCCAGCGCGAGGGCGAGGCTGAGCGCGAGAGCCTTCATGGGTACAGCAGCGTACCCGTGACCGGGCAACGTCGGCTGACGAATTTCCGTTGGGGCTGTGGCGCTCCAGGTCGAGGCGTGTCGGGCGGTTCGGCGCGCGCACGCCGGGTGCAACTCCGCGCACGCATGAGACTCGGGTGCGCGTTTTTCGTGGCGGTGGCGGTAGCGGGGTGCGGCATCGTTCCCGGGTTTCCCGGGCAGTGCCGGCAGCAGAGCGGGCTCGAGGGCAGCTTCTGCGTGCCCGACTCGGGGGTGGCGGCAGCGGGCACCGCGCTGGTGCTCGAGATTGTGAACTGCGGCGGCTGCGGCAGCGCCGACCTGTCGTGCCAGGTCTCGGTCGAGGCCGGGGTCATCGACCTGTCGCTCGCGGGTGAGACGTGTGACCCGCCGGCGGGCCAGGCGTGCCTGGCGGTGTGCCGCATCGACCGCTTCACGTGTACGGTGCCCGCGCTGGCGGCCGGCGACTACGTCGTGCGCTCGGGCGTGACGACGAAGCCGCTGCAGGTGCGTGATGCCGGTGAGGCGTCGTGCGCCGGCGTGACGTTCTGATTCGGGAACCTGCGGTGACTCCCTTGCGGCTGCTGCTCGGCTGACCCGCCGGCCAACGCGGAAACGGCGGGCCTTCCCGCGCGGTGCAGACATGGGATGACTGGCACCCCTCGCCGAGGTGCCGTTTTCAGAACCGGACATCCCATGGGATGTCCGGCTTCCGACATGGTGCGGCGCCAGCGAGGAGAATTTCTGTGCGCCAGGAAGCTCGGCGCGAGAGGAGGAGCTGCTGACGTCGGGCGACGTGCTCGAGCTGCCGCCGCACTTCGATGACGAGACCGCCGAGCCGGGCGGCGGCACAGTCGAGCGCTTTCGCGACGGCTCGCGGCGCATCATTCGGGCTGCGCTCGCCGCGAACGGCGGCCGCGTCTACGGCGCCGCAGGGGCGGCCCGAGCCCTGGGCCTGAAGCCCTCGACGCTGCAGAGCAAGATGCTGAAGCTCGGCATCAAGGGAGCCGGGCGCGCCGGTCGGTGAAGCTTCGCGCCTCGGGCGCGGAACCGGGAGCGCAGCGACGAGAAGCTCAGCTCGCGTAGAGGCGCTCGATCTCTCGCGCGTACCTCGCGGCGACGGCCCGCCGCTTCACCTTCAGCGTCGGCGTCAACAGCTCGTTCTCGACCGAAAAGTCTTCGGCCACCACGACGTGCTTCTTGATGGTCTCGTACGGGGCGAGCTGCGCGTTCGCGCACGCGATCGCCTCGGCCGCGGCCGACGCCGGCGCGCCCGGCTGCAGCGTCACCAGCGCGACCAGGTATGGGCGCGCGTCGCCGATCGCCACCACCTGCGACACCCGCGCATCGGCGCGCACGAGCGCCTCGATGTTCTGCGGCGCCACGTTCTTGCCGCCGCCCGTGATGATGAGGTCTTTCTTGCGGTCGGTGATCTTCACGAACCCGTCGGCGTCGATCTCGCCCACGTCACCCGTCTTGAACCAGCCGCCCTCTTCGAACGCGGCGCTCGTCGACGCGTCGTCGCCCTCGTAAGAACGAAACAGCCCGGGCGACCTCACCAGCAGCTCGCCGTCGTCGGCCACCCGAACCTCGATGCCCGGCAGCGCCCTGCCCACCGTGCCGAGCCGAAACGCCGTCGGGTGATTCAGCGTCACCGGCGACGACGTCTCGGTCATGCCGAACCCCTCGAGCACCACGATGCCGAGCGCGTGAAAGAACCGCAGCACGTCGAGCCGCGCCGGCGCGCCGCCGCACAACACGTAGCGAACGTTCTGCCAGCCGAGCTTCGCCCTCAGCTTCGCACCCACCAGCCGCTGCCACAGCTTCGCCTCCCACCGCAGCAGCGCCGGCACCGGCTTGCCGGCCTGGCGCAGGTCGAGCACGCGCTCGCCCACCTTCAGCGCGCGGGCAAACAGGCGTCGCCGCAGCGGCCGCGACGCCGCGACCCCGTCGAGAATGCGCGCCTGCACCTTCTCGAGCACGCGCGGCACCGCCGCCACCATCACCGGCCGCGCCGCGAGCCACGCTTCGTTCACCTTCTCGAGCGACTCCGAGTGAAAGGCGCAGCCGCGCACCTGCAGGTAGCCGTAGTAGTTCACGCGCGTCAGCACGTGCGCCATCGGCAGGTACGAGACCGCGAGGTCGCCGCGCTTCGCCCCGAGGTACTGCGTGCCGAGCCGCGATGTCGCGAGCAGGTTCTGGTGCGTGAGCGCCACCGCCTTCGGCGGCCCCGTCGTGCCGCTCGTGTAGACGAGCGTGGCGAGGTCGGTGCCGCGCACTTCGACGTTCGGGTCGCCGTCGCGCAAGAACGCCGCGAGCCCGCCGTCGATGACGACCACCTCGAGCCCAGCGCCGAGCACCGCCGCGAGCCGCGCCCGCTGCGCCTCGCTCTCGATGAACAGCAGCTTCGCGCCCGAGTGCCGCAAGATGTACTCGACCTGCGCGGGCGTGCTCGTCGGGTAGATGCCGACGGTCACGGCCCCGACGGTGAGCACGGCCGTGTCGATGGGGCCCCACTCCCAGCGCGTGTGGCTCAAGATCGCGACGCGGTCGCCGCGCTGAACGCCGCGCGCGACCAGGCCCGCGGCGATGCCGCGCCGCAGCCGCCCCAGCGACGCCCACGTCTCGGGCACCCACCTGCCGCCGCCCACCGGCCGGTGCGCCGCGACCGTCTCGCCGCCCTCGGCCTCTGCGCGCGCTGCCATCTGGCCCACCGTCTCGTCCACGACCGCTCTGGTAGCTCAGGCTTGATTCTCGAGTCAATCGCGCCCCGCGCCCGCGCCGTCGCTATGGGCCGATGTGCGTTTTGGGAGCCACGCTGATCAATTGACCCGCGGGCGTGGCTGCCCGAGTCTCTCGCACCGGCATGCCGTCAACACCGACGCCGGGGGCCTTCACGCGCGAGATCCCCTGCGATTGGGAGCTCGCCTCGCAGCTGTGGAACGACTGCTCCGACTTCCTCACGAAGCGGGGGCTCGATCGCGACGAGGTGTACGCGCTCACCATGGCGGCGAGCGAGCTGCTCGAGAACGCCGTGAAGTACGGCGACTGGGGGCGCGCGCCGCAAGAGACCATCGCGCTCACCATCGACGTCGCTCCGCGGAGCGTCACGGTCGAAGTGCAGTGCCCCACCGCCGATGACGTGCGCGCGCTGCGCCGGCTCGACGAACAGATTCAGTGGATCCGCGGGTTCCAGAGCCCCTTCGAGGCCTACGTCGAGCGCTTGAAGCTCGTCTCGGCCCGGGGCCACGACCTCGGCGAGTCGGGTCTCGGCCTCATTCGCATCGCCTACGAAGGCCGCTGCGTCGTCGACTTCTACGTCACCGCCGAGGCGCGCCTCGCGATGTCGGCCGTCTATCGCCCGCACGGAATGTACGGATGACCGCGGCCCCTCCGCCTCAACCCACCCTCAAGGGCACCCTCGTGCA
>JAEUJP010000586.1 GCA_016793725.1 Myxococcaceae bacterium
TCTCGACGAGGTCGGGGTTGCCGGTGACGTTGCGCCTTCGCACGACGTCGAAGAACAAGAACGGCGCCAGCTCGCGAAAGGTCGGCCTCGCGAGCGTGTACGAATACGCGACGCGCACGTTCAGATCTGGGCGCGGCGAGAACACGAGGTTCAGCGAGGGCACACCGTCGTGGTACGTGCGCGACGTGCCCTCGACCGGCGCGCCCATCGTGGCGAAGGCGCTGCCGGCGTTCAGGCTCTGCGTCGAGCCTTCGTAGCGAACGCCGCCGATGGCACGAAACCAGTCGGTCGGCTTCCAATCGGCGAGCGCGTAGCCGCCCCAGACGCCGAGCGACGCCGTGTAGCGATCGAACGTGAGCGTCGTCTCTTCGACGTAGAAGTTCGTGCCCTGCGTGTACGGCCCGATGCGCTCGGGCACGAACAGCGCTTCGGCGCTCGCGGTCTGCAGCTCGCTCGGGAGCGGGCCGCGCGGCATGATGCGAAAGCGACGGGCGTCGAACGTGCGGGCGTTGACCTGCCCGAGCAGGCCACCCTTCAACTTCACCGACCGAATGGGGAAGGTGACGTCGGCGGTGCCGCCGCCCGCGTTTTCGCCGAGCCCGAGGTAGAAGCGCTCGGCCGAGTTCGGCTGAAACCGAATGCGGTCGCCGCCGTCGTCGCCGGTGAGCGAGCGCAGGTCTCTGACGTCGGGCTCGTCGCGGTCGACGCGGCTGAAGTTCAGCTGCCAGTCGACCTCGACGCCGCGGGCGCCCGGTACGCGGTGATGGCCGCGCACCTGGTTCAAGAACAGCTGCCGCTGCACGAACGAGAGGCGGCTCGACGACGCGTCGCTGCCCGCCTGGGCGTCGAAGCCGAACGACTCGGTCGCGGTGGCCTCGTTGCTGGCGAGAAAGAGGCCGGTGTACGACAGCTCGAAGCCGCTCGACTGCAGGCCCGCGGCGAGCAGCGCGCTGGTGCCTCCGCTGACGGCGCCGATGCTGGTCGAGGTGGGCCCGAGCCCGATGAGGTTGCCGTTGTCGTTGACGGCGTCGAGCAGGCGAATGTTGAGCGCCCGCTCGCGGCGCGACCACTGCAGAGCGGCGAGCCACCCGAGCTTCAGGTCGCCGCCGCCGAGCTTGAGCGTGTCGCCGGCCTGAATGCCGATCGTGCCCGACGGCAGGCCGTTGCCGAGCGACGGAGTCCACTCGTTCTTGAACGCACGCCCTGCGGCCTCTTGCTGCTGCGCGCTGAAGGCGCCGCGTCGCGGCAAGAGCGGGCCGTCTCGAGGCACCTCGGCGGGCATCGACCGGCTGCCGTCACGAAAGCCGAACGTCTCTGCGCCGCTCAGCTTTGCGTCGGGCCGCGCGCGAAACGTGTTCACGGTGTCGGCGGCGAAGCTCGCGCGCACCTTCACCTCGAAGGTCGGCGGGTATGCGGGCGTGTCGAGCGTGAGCGAGCCGCCGCCGAACGTGGCGGGCAGCTCGGGCGAATACGTCTTGGCGACGCTCAGGTTCGAGATGAGCGCGACGGGGAAGAGGTCGAGCGGCACCGACGGCTCGTCGGGCTCGGGGCTCGGCATCAGCGTGCCGTTGAGCAGCGTCTGGGCGTAGCGGCCACCGAGGCCGCGCAAGAAGACGTACCGGCCGACGACGACCGTGGCGCTGACGACGCGCTTCACGGCGTCGCCCGCGCTCGAGTCTGCCGTGCGCGACATTTCTTGGGCGCCGATCGCGTCGCTGACGACGGCCGACTTCCTTCGCTCTTGGAGCAGCGCCGTCTCGTTGCGCTTGTCGACCTTGGCTTCGACGATGACCTCTTGAACGACCTTGGCCTCGTTCGAGAGCTCGACGTCGACGCGCGTGGCTTTGCCCTTCTCGACGCTGACGCGATCGATGCGCCGAGCCTCGTAGAGCTCGTTGAAGATGCGAATCGAGTACGTGCCCGGCGGCAACTTCAGCTTGAAGTTGCCGTCGAGGTCGGTGAGCACGCTCTTTTTCGGGCCGTCGACGACCTTGACGGTGGCTTCGATGAGGCCTTCGCCGTTGGTGGCGTCGACGACGCGACCGGTGATGCCGGTGAAGCCCTTGGGCAAGACGAGCTGGGGCACGGCGCCGGCGTCGGGTGCCGGAGCAGGAGCCGTCTCGGGCGAGCCCGCGTCGGGGACCTCGATCGGGGGCGCTTCACCGCCGTCGACGGCCTCGACGGCCGGCGGAGGCGGAGCGACCGGGTCGGCGACTGCGACGTCGACCTGCGCGAGCGCTGCGATCAGTACGAGGGCCGTGAACACGTGCGGCCTTTTCCGCCTCGCCGGTGACGCGATGATGCTGGCCTCGCAACATGTGCATCACGCATCGGTCACGAACGCGTTGCGCACGAAAGGTGTGAAGCACAGCGCAAACGTGAACGTGAACGGTGGACCGTTGACGTTGACGTTGACGTGCGTTGCTTGGGGCCGCGGCACACCAAAGACGTCAACGTCAACGTTCACGCCGCGACGTTCACGTTCACGTTCAGGTTCACGTCTGCTCTGCGGTGAGAGACGAGCCGCGACTACGGCTGGGCGCCCGTCGCCGCACCGCCGCCGAGCTCTTCAGCCAGCACCGCGATCGTCTCGACCCCGCCACCGCGCAGCCGATCGAGCACGTCGACCGCCGCGCCATAGGGCACGTCGGCGTCGGCGTCGAAGAACACCACCTTGTCGGCGCGCGCGTTCAGCATGCGCACCACGCGGCTCGGCAACTCGTCGAGCGCGATCGCCTCACCGTTCACGCGCGTCACGTTGCCGCGATCGAGGCGCAGCACGATCGGCGGTATCGCGTCGGGCGGCGGCGGGGGCTGCTCTTTTTCGTCGGGCTTCGGCGGCACGTTCAGCCACAGCTGCTTCGTCAGCATCGGCGTCACGACCATGAAGATGATGAGCAGCACCAGCACGACGTCGACGAGCGGCGTGACGTTCATCGCGGGGCGAACCTTCGCCTTGCGACCGCCGCCGCTGCTTCCGAGATCCATACCCATCGTCGCTCAGCCTTTCTGGTTCGCCTTGTCGAGCACCTGCAGCGACACCCCGGGAAACCCGAGGTCCTGGCACGCCTTGAACACCGTTCTCACCTTGCCGTAGCCGAGCGACTGATCGGCCTTCAGCACCAGCCGCGTGTCGGGCTTCTGCTCGTGCAGCTTCGACAGCTTCTCTTTCAGGGCCTCGAGCTCGACCGGCTCTTTCTCGAAGAACAGCTTGCCCTCGCGTGTGACCGTCACGGTCGTGGGCTCCATCGCGGCGTTGCCGGGGTCGGGGTTGAAGATCGACGGCAGCGCGACCGACACGCCCGCCTCGAGCTGCGGCGCCACCACCATGAAGATGATGAGCAGCACCAGCACCACGTCGACGAGCGGCGTGACGTTGATGTCGGCTTTGACCTTCGCGCGCGCCTTCTTCATGACTCAGGCCGTCTTGCCGCCGCGCGCTTCGAGAAAGTCGAGCAGCTCACCGCGCGCCTGGTCGAGCGCCCGGCCGATGCCCTCGGCCTGCGTCGTGAGCCAGTTGTGCGCGAGCACCGCCGGTATCGCGACGAGCAGGCCCAGGGCCGTCACCACGAGCGCCTCGGCGATGCCGAGCGAGACCGCACCGAGCCCGCCGCTGCCCTCTTTCGCGATGCCTTGAAACGCGTCGATGATGCCGACCACCGTGCCGAGCAGCCCCACGAACGGGGCGACCGACCCGACCGACGCCAGCACCGAGTGCCCGCGGCGCACGTCGGCGTCGAGCGCCTCGGTCTGCCGCTCGAGCTCGCGCCGCGTCGCCTCGACCGGCGACAGCGTCGTCGACCCCGCCTTCTCGGCCTTCGAGTACGTCTCGAGGCCCTTGCCGAGCAGCGCCGCGAGCCAGCTGCCGCGCGTGGCTGCCGCCTCTTTCATCAAGGGCTCACGCTCGTCGCGCTCGAGCATCGCGCGCGCCTTCGCGGCGAACCGGCGCGAGCGGTAGCGGCTGCGCGCGTACATCACCATGCGCTCGAGAAAGACGGCGAGCGCTGCGACGCCCATCACCATCAGCGCGACCGCGATGGCCATCGCGAACGGGCCCATGTGGCCGATGATCTTTTCCAGGTCGAACATGTCGGTCAGCTCCTCAAGCGAAAGGGAATTTTGACGATGCGGTAGACGGCGATGGGGTTGCCCTCGAGCTGCGCGGGCGAGTAGCGCCACGTCTTCACCGCGGCGAGCGCTGCGGCGATGAACGGCTCGTCGCCCTTCATCACCTGAATGCGGCCGACGCTGCCGTCTTTTTCGATGACGACCTTCAAGATGACGACCGACTCCTGGCCGGCGGTGCGCGCCTCTTCGGGGTACTCGGGCATCGCGTTGTCGTCTTCGGCCTCGGGCGGGTCGGCCTCTTCGGGCAGGTTCATCGGGCCGTTCGCGGCCACCTGCGGCGCGGGCGACTCGGCCTCTTCGGGGGGTGCCGGAGGCGCTCCACCTTCGGCGGGCACGATGCCGCTGCCGGTGCCGCCGGGCGCGATCTTGATCGCCGCGACTTGAGGCTTCTCGGCCTCGGGCAGCGGCTTCTTCGGCACCTCGACCGGCGCGACCATCGGCGCGGGCGCCGGCGCGGGCTCGGCCACCTTCGGAGCCGCCGGCGGGGGCTTCGGCTTGGGCTTCGGCGCGTTTTCGATCTTCGCCGGTGGCGGCGGCGGCGGCGGCGGCCGAAACGACACGTCGACCGACTTCTTCTTCGGCAACAGCGGCCCGGCCGTCGAGATCGCCTTCGCGCCAACGAACAGCAGGGCCGTGATGCACAGCGCCGCGCCGGCCGAGACCGTCAGCCGCCGCGCTGCCCTGCCGTCGACCGCGGTCTCGAACGCGTTGAACATCGCGGGCGTGCTTGTACGCCCCTCGTTTGGCGCTTCCGTGAAAGGTGTGTCGCAGCTTCGTCACGAGCAGGTCGCGTCACGAAACTGTCACGCAAGAGTCGCACCCCAATGGCTCTCGCCGTGCTTACTTGGCCGGCAACATGGCACTGCAAGGCTTGATTCGGTGGTTGCTGCCCAAAGAAGACCACTTCTACGACTACATCGAGACGCAGGGTGCGCTCTGCCTCGACGCGGCGAACGCGCTGAGCGGGTTCAAGAACGGGCAGACGGCTGAGCAGGTGCGCGACGCGGTGCAGGTCATCGAGCACAAGGCCGACGACTACGTGCACAAGATGGAAGACGCGCTCGCCCGCACGTTCGTCACGCCGATCGATCGTGAAGATCTGCAGAAGCTCTCGTCGGAGCTCGACGACGTGGTCGACCTCACGAACCTCGCGGCCCGCGCCTGCGTCGTCTACGGCGTGACGAAGGCGTCGCCCGAAGTCTCGAAGCTGATGGATCTGCTCGTTCAGACCACCACCGTCATCAAGGACTCGCTGCCCCGCCTGCGCAGGCACGACTACGCCGGCCTCATCGAGCAGAGCCGCGCGCTGCGGCAGCTCGAAAAAGACGCCGACGTCATCTTCCGCGGCGCGGTGAGCCACCTCTTCCAGAACGACGCGATCGACGCGAAGCAGCTCTTGCGCGAAAAAGAGGTGCTCGAAGACATCGAGCGCGCGGTCGACCACTGCGACAACGTCGCCGACCTCTTGTCGAACCTCGCGGTGAAGCTTGGTTAGTCTGCTGATCGCGGTCGTCGTCGCGGCGATCGTGTTCGACTACATCAACGGCTTTCACGACGCGGCCAACGCGATCGCCACGGTGGTCTCGACCGGCGTGCTGCCGATTCGCACCGCGGTGCTGCTCGCGGCGGTGCTGAACTTCGGCGGCGCCATCACCGGCACCGCAGTCGCGAAGACCATCGCCTCGGGCTTCGCCGACCCCGCCATCGTCACGCAGGCCGTGGTGCTCGCGGCGCTGCTCGGGGCCAGCGTGTGGAACCTGTTCACCTGGTGGTTCGGCATACCGTCGTCGAGCTCACACGCGCTCATCGGCGGCCTCGCCGGCGCGGTCGTCGGGCACGCGGGCGTCTCGGCGTTCAAGTGGGAGGCGCTCGGCAAGAAGGTGATGCTGCCGCTCGTGCTCTCGCCGACCATCGGCTTCGTCGTCGCCTTCATCGTGATGGTCGCGCTGATGTGGACGGTGCGTGGCCGCTGGCTGCTCGCCGTGCGCGCGGCGCTCGGGCTCGTACTGCTCGCGGTCGCCGCCTGGGCGGTCTTCAACCTCTCGGGCCTCTACGACGCGGCCGTGAACAGCACGTGGGAAACGCGCATCGCCATCGTCGTCGGCCTCTTCATCGTCGCGACCGTGCCGACGCTCTACGGCGCGCGCCCCGCCGCGGTGCAGCGCCAGTCGCGCAAGCTGCAGCTCATGTCGGCGTGCCTCATGGCGTTCAGCCACGGCAGCAACGACGCACAGAAGTCGATGGGCATCATCACCCTGGCGCTGCTCTCGTTCGCGGCCACCGGCGGTGACCACTCGTCTTTTCCCGCGTGGCTGATGCCGAAGGGCGACGCCGTGCCGCTGTGGGTCATCATCGCGTGCGCCGGCGCCATCGCGCTCGGCACCGCCGCAGGAGGCACCCGCATCATCAAGACGATGGGCACCAAGATCATTCGCATCATGCCGCTGCAGGGCTTCGCGGCCGAGACCAGCGGCGCGCTGACGATTCTCGCGGCGTCACACCTCGGCGTGCCCGTCTCGACGACCCACGTCATCAACGCCTCGATCATGGGCGTCGGCGCGAGCAAACGAATTTCTGCGGTGCGCTGGGGCGTCGCGACGAACATTCTCGTCGCCTGGGTGCTGACGCTGCCGCTCTCGGCCGCGCTCGCCTGGCTGATGATGAAGCTGCTCAGCCTGTTCGGGCTGTGAGGGCGTGCTCTTCGGTGCCGCCGCGCAGGCGGCACACCGTGAAGGCCTGCACGATCGCGTGCACGCTGTCGCGCCCCCACGCGCACTGGGTGACGCTGCGCCCGCCCCCGAGCTCGAGCGCCACCGTCGCGCGGTAGCCGCCGCGCAGATCGCAGACCAGCTTCACCTCGCACGAGCTCACCGCGCAGCAGCGCTCTGCCTTCTCGAGCTCGGCGTCGATCGTGCTCATCAGCCTGTCGTGGCCCTCGAAGACACGGCTGGCGACACGAAGTGGAGCGCGGCTGAGCGAAGGCCAGGGCATCGGGGCCGTCAGCGCTGCACGAGGTGTTCCGCGGGCTCTTGCTGCAACCGGCGAACTTCACGCCCGCGCCGCCCGCTCAGGTTCACCGTGCGGTAACGGCGCCGGGCATGCCCGCTACGAAGCCGTCACTCGGCGAAGCCGGGCACGAAGTGTTTCGTCTCGGGCACCTGCGAGAGGGCACACAGCGTGTTCCACGCGGGGTCGGTGAGCGCGCCGTAGCGCTGCATGCAATCGACCTCGCTCACGGTGTGCGTCACGAGGTATTCGGTCGCCTCGTTGCAGCCCGCGCGGCCGATGCGACCCTCGACGATCGAGACGTCGGGCGAGATGGCGCGCAGCGTGTTGAGCAGCGGCGCCCCGCCCTTCGCGGCGCAGAACTCGACCCAGCCGTCGTTCACGCAGCCCGACTCTTGCGTGAAGCTGAACTTCGCCATGTCGCACACCACGCGCGGCGTCTCGGGGGGGGCCGGGCTCGCCGGCGGGTCGTTCTTCTGCACCTGCCCGGGCGGGGTCTGCGTGTCGACGAGGTCGGCCGGCGCCTCGTAGCAGCCGCACAGCACCATCAACGTGCCCACCATCGTTCGCGTGCTCATGCGAACAACAGTGTGCCTGGATCAGGGTCGGCGCAACTTCTTGCTACACGTATGTTTCAGGCCGAACGAACGAGGTCGACGGCCGTCAGCAGCGCCTCGGGCGTGCACGGCATCTTCAGGTCGACATGGGCGCCCGGCTTGCCGAACGCCGCGACCGCATGCCGCAGCGCCGCGACCACCGACAGCGCCAGCATCAGCGGCGGCTCACCGACCGCCTTGCTGCCGTGAATGACGTCGGGCTGCGGCGCCCCTTCGAGCAGGCTCACGCGGAAGTCGGCCGGCGCATCGCCGAACGCGGGAATCTTGTAGGTGTCGGGTGAGTGCGTGAGCAGGTAGCCCTTGTCGTCGAAGAGCACCTCTTCACACGTGAGCCAGCCGACGCCTTGAATGAAGCCGCCTTCGACCTGACCGCGATCGATGGTGGGCACGAGCGACGCGCCCACGTCGTGCAGAATGTCGACGCGCCGCAGGCGATGCTCGCCCGTCAGGCCCGAGAGCTCGACCTCGCTCACCGCCGCGCCGTACGCGAAGTAGTGAAACGGCTTTCCGCGCCCCGCCGCCTTGTCGTAGTGAATGTCGGGCGTCTTGTAGAAGCCGGTCGCCGACATCGACACCTGCGCCAGGTAGGCCGCCTGCGTCACCTGCGCGAACGGCAGCGCCAGCTCGGGGCGGCTCTGCAAGAACACCTTGCCGCCCGCGAAGAGAATGTCGCTCGTCGAAGCAGCGGGCACGCCGAGCAGCCGCGCGGCGACGGGCTTCAAGCGCTCGCGCAGTGTCTCGCACGCGACCTTCACCGCGGCGCCGTTCAGGTCGGTGCCGCTCGACGCGGCGGTCGCCGACGTGTTCGGTACCTTGTCGGTCGCCGTGTTCATCGCCCGAACGTCGCGCGGCGAGATGCCGAGCTCGTGGGCGCAGATGGCCAACATCTTCGTGTGCAGGCCCTGCCCCATCTCGGTGCCGCCGTGGTTCAGCTGAACCGTGCCGTCGGCGTAGAGCACCACCAGCGCGCCGGCCTGGTTCAAGAAGCTGGTCGTGAAGCTGATGCCGAACTTCACCGGCGTGATGGCGAGGCCGCGCTTGGCGTGCTTCTGGCCCTGGTTGAACGTCTCGATCGCCGCCTTGCGCGCGAAGTAGTCGGACGACTTCAAGAGCTCGTCCCACAGGCGCGGCATACGGTCGTGGCGAACCTCCTGGTAGTACGGAGTCACGTTGCGCGGCGCTTCGCTGTAGAAGTTGCGGCGGCGCACCTCGGCGGGCTCGAGCTGCAGCACCTCGGCGGCGCGGCTCATGATGGTCTCGATGACCGCCATGCCCTGCGGCCCACCGAACCCGCGGAAGGCGGTGTTCGACGGCAGGTGCGTCTTCGCGACGCGGCCGGTGAAGAACAGCGCGGGCACGAAGTACGTGTTGTCGGAGTGGAAGAGCGCGCGATCGAGAATGGCGCGCGAGAGATCATTCGAGAACCCGCCGTCTGAGTACGTCTCGAGCTTCAGCGCCTTCAGCTCGCCCGTCTTCGAGAAGCCCGCCTGGTAGCGCGTGAGAAACGGGTGGCGCTTGCCGGTCTGCGCCATGTCTTGATCGCGGTTGAGCCAGATCTTGACCGGGCGCCTGAGGTTGCGCGCCGCGAGCGCCGCCATCGCCGCGAACGGCGCCGCCTGGGTCTCTTTGCCGCCGAACCCGCCGCCCATGCGCGGCACCTCGACCGTCACGAGGTGCCGGCCCACGTGCAGCACGTGCGAGACGATCGCCTGAACCTCGCTCGGGTGCTGGGTCGAGCACAGCAGGCGCAGCGACCCGTCTTCTTCGGGCAGCGCGAGGGTCGCCTGCGTCTCGAGGTAGAAGTGGTCTTGCCCGCCGGTGCGCACCTCACCCTCGAGCTTGACGTCGCTCTTCCACAGCTCGGCGTCGGCGTCGCCGCGGCGCATGACGTGGGGCTCAGACAGCCACATGTTCTGGGCGATGGCCTGGTCGATGGTGGTGATCGCCGGCAGCGGCTCGAAGTCGAGCTCGACGAGCTTCGCGGCGGCGCGGCACGCGTCGTACGTCTCGGCGACGACGACGCCGATGCTCTGGCCCATGAACAGCACTTCGTGGGTCGCGAACAGCGGCTCATCGTGAATGACCGGGCCGACGTCGTTCAGGCCGGGCACGTCTTCGGCGAAGTAGATGGCGTGCACGCCCGGCACCGCGCGCGCCTTCGTCGCGTCTCTGCGCGTGAGGCGCGCGTGCGCGTGCGGGCTCGTGATGACGTGGCACAGCAGCATGCCGGCGGGGGCCGGCAGGTCGTCGACGTAGCGGGCCTCGCCGCTCGTGTGCTTGAGGCCGCTCTCGTGCAGCAGCGGCTGGTGCAGGGGGGTGAGGGGCTCTTGCGCGGGCGCTTCACCACCGGCAGGGCGGGGCGTCGGCAGGGTCTGCGTTGCGGTGGGTGCGGTCGACATCTGGGCCCGAAGCTAACCAATTTCGAGAGCGTCAGCCCACCGGGCCGTACGTCTGCACGGTGCCCGCGTGCAGCGGCTGCAGCACCGGCGAAGGGCCCAGCGACGTCTCTTCGAAGAACCCCCGCAAGAGGTTCGCGGCGACCTTCGCGCGGTACCCCGCCGAGCCGCGGTGATCGGTCATGGGCGTGAAGTCTTCGGCGAGCTTCGGCACCGCGCCATCAATCGTCGCCGCCGACCAGGGCTGCCCGAGCAGCGCGGCCTCGGTCTTCACGGCCCGCTTCGGGGTCGCCGCCATGCCGCCGAACGCGAGCTGCGCCCGAATCACCTCGCCGCCGGCGCCGAGCTCGACGAGAAAGCCCGCCGCCACGGTCGAGATGTCGAGCTCGCGCCGCTTGCTCACCTTGTACGTCACCGCGCGCGTGCTCGGCCCCGGCCGCGGCACCTCGACGAACGCGAGAATCTCTTTCGGCTGGAGCGCCGTCTTGCGGTAGCCCACGAAGAAGTCTTCGAGCTTCAGGCGCCGCTCACCGGCGCGGCTCGCGAGCACGACCGACGCGCCCAGCGAGATGAGCGCCGGGGCGAGGTCGCCGATCGGCGAGGCGTTGCAGAGGTTGCCGCCGACGGTGCCGCGGTGCTTGATCTGCCGCGCCCCGAAGTAGCGCGCCATGCGCGCGAGCGAGGGCAGCCGGCTCGTGGCCCACACTTCGAGGTCCGACACCACCGCGCCCGCGCCGATGCGAAACCCCGCCTCGGTCTCTTCGAGCCGCTTGAGCTCGGGTATGCCCTCGAGCGACACGAGCAGCGCAGGCTTCGCGAACTTCTTCGTGATCTCGAGCGACAGGTCGGTGCCGCCCACCACGAAGCGCGCTTCGGGCGCGAAGTCGAGCACGTCCCACAGCGCGCCCATGCGCACCGGCGTGAAGAACTTCTGCCCTTCGGTCTCGAGGCGCAGCTCCATCGACTGCGGCGCCGCGGCGGAGAGGCCCTCGGCGAAGCGGTCTTTCGGGCACGAGCCCGCCACCTGCTCTGCCGCGGTGCGAATCGGGCGGTACCCCGTGCACCGGCACAGGTTGCCGCACAGCTGATCGTCGAGCTTCCACGCCTCGCGCTTGATGTCGGGCCGGTACGTCGCCTCGAACAGCGCCATCACGATGCCCGGCGTGCAGTAGCCACACTGGCTGCCGAGCGCCTTCGCCATCGCCTCTTGTGCCGGGTGGTACGTGCCGTCGCCCGCCCGCAGCGCCTCGACCGTCAGCACCGTCTTGCCCTGCACCATCGGCATCAACACGAGGCACGAGTTCACCGCGCGCCACTGCGGCTTGCCGTCGAGCCCCGCCTCGGCGATCGCCACGGTGCACGCCCCGCAGTCGCCCTCGGCGCAGCCTTCTTTCGTGCCGGTCAGCGACAGCCTGTCGCGCAGATAGCGGAGCAACGTCGTGGTGGGCGACAGCTTCGGCTCTTCGACCCACCGACCATTCAGATTGAAGCGCAGGCGATTCACGGTGCCGGCGCGTTCTACCGCATGGTAGACACTGGCGCGATGTCCACGCCCGGTGTGCGCATCAGGCTCGTGGTCTACGCCCCACATGGCGGCGCCGCGTTGACGTTGCTCGAGAAGATTCGCGCAGGGCTGCCCGCCGCCGACGTCAGCGAGCTGCGCCCCCTCGAGCTCGGTGCGGTCGAGGCCGGTGGCGCCCAGGCGAAGGCCTTCGACTACAACTCGAAGATGCAGCTCAAGGGTCAGACCCTCGAGTGGGTCTTCGCGGCCTGCGATGGCGCGGTTCAGTCGATGAACGCGCGCCAGGCCCTGCTCAAGGGCGTACACGGCGTGCTGCTGTTCGCGAGCACGGCCGCAGACCCGAGCAACCTCGAGAGCTCGCTGCAGGGCGACTTCGACCAGCTGGCCGGCAAGAACTACGCGCTCGTGGTGGTCGCCGAAGACGCCGCGGCCGCGAAGGGCCACCTGCACCTCGTGCCGACCGCGGAAGCCGCGTTCATGCAGAAAGAGCTGATGAAGGCGGCCCTCAAGGTCGCCGCGGCCTCGATGTGACGGTGACGTGAAGCGCCTCGCCGACACGCTCGACGCCGTGCGCTCGACCCGCTCGCGCAAGGCGAAGGTCGCTGCGCTGGCCACGTTCTTTCGTGCGCTCGACGGGCCCGAGGTGCCCATCGCCGCGCGACTGGTGCTCGGCGAGCTGTTGCCGCCCACCGACCCCCGCCAGCTCGGCGTCGGCTGGGCGCTCGTCGCCGACGCCGCCGTCGAGGCCGCCGGCGAGAAGGCGTCGATGGGCGAGCTCTCGCAGCGCTCTCGTGCGCGCGGCGACCTCGGCGACGGCGCCGCCGACCTGCTCTCACATCACGGCGGCGCCGAGCACGCAGGCCTCACGCTGCTCGAGACGGGGGCGCTCATCGAGGCGCTGGCCACCACGTCTGACCGCGCCGAGCGCACGCTCGCGCTCGTACGGGCGCTGAAGAAGGCCCGGCCGTCTGAAGCGGCGTACCTCGTGAAGGCCCTGCTCGGCGAGCTGCGCATCGGCGTGCAGCTCGGCATTCTCGAAGAGGGCCTCGCCGCAGCGTTCGAGCGACCGCTCGAGCTGTTGCGCAAGGCGTCGGCGCTGCTCGACATCGGCGCGCTCGCGACGTCGGCCCGCGAGGGCACGCTCGAAAAAGCCGCCGCGCAGGTCGGCGTGCCGGTGAGCTTCATGCTCGCGACGCCGGCCGAGACCGTGAAGGCGCCGCTCGACGCGGCGACGACCATCGCCGAAGACAAGCTCGACGGCGTGCGGGCCCAGGCGCACGTGGCGGGCGACACCGTGCGGCTGTTCGCGCGCGGCCAGGGCGAGGTGACCCACACGTTTCCCGAGGTGGTGGCGGCGCTGAAGGGTCTGCCGCGCTCGGCGATTCTCGACGGCGAGGTCATCGCGGTGCTGCCCGACGGGCGGGCGCGGCCGTTTCACGTGCTGCAGGCGCGCATCGGCCGAAAAGACCCGCCGCCCGACGTGGTGGCGAAGGTGCCGGTCGCGTACGTCGCATACGACGTGCTGTACGACGGCGAGCCCGTGCTCGAGCTGCCGTGGTCGGCGCGGCGCGAGCGCCTCGAGACGCTGCTCGAGGGGCGCAGCGTGGTGGTCAACGCCGTGCACGCGCTCGACGCAGGCCGGCCGCTCGAGGCGCAGATCGAAGCGCTGTTCCAGGCGGCCCGCGGCCGCAGCAACGAG
>JAEUJP010000590.1 GCA_016793725.1 Myxococcaceae bacterium
CCAGCGCACGAACCCAGCGGCGAACGTTCTCGACGCTGCGGTGCCTGAAGCGCGCCTTGCTCATGTACGGCGTCTGGCAGAACCGGCACGCATAGATGCACCCGCGCGTGATCTCGATCGCCGAGTACAGCCGCGACTTCACCGAAAAAGGGGGGAACTCGTCGAGCTCGACCGGCGGCGGCTTGGGGCCCCGGCCGCCGCGCCACGCGAAGCCGCTCGCACCTTCGAGCGGCAGCCCGCGCTCGGCGCGCAGCAGCAGGTCGATGATCGCCCGCTCGCCCTCGCCGACGCACACGAAGTCGAAGCCCGCCTCGAGGGTCTGGGCCGTCTCGGCCGTCGCGTGCACGCCGCCGGCGATCGACACCCAGCCCGTGCTCGAGATCGCCTTCAGCGCGTTCAGCTGCGCGACCGCGTCGGGGAAGCTCGGCGAATAGAAGCTGAACGCCACGATGAGGCGATTGCCCGCGGCCAGCGCCGCCCGAAAGTCGTCGCACAGCTGCTCGGTGTCGCGCGGCAGCCGCACCTGTACGGCGCTCAAGTCAGGGCACTCGTCGACGGTGCCGGCGAGCACCGCCATCGCGGCCTTCGCGGGGTAACACGAGCTGAGCAGCAGGGTCGTCGTCACGGGCGAGAGCGTAAGTACCTCACGGCCGTGTCGCAGTTAAGCTCGGTGGGCCGTGAGCGCCTGCTTCACCGAAGACATGCTGCTGTCGTTCAGCGAGCAGAAGCTGAGCGACGCCGATGCCTCGGCCGTGAGCGCACACCTCGACGGGTGCTCCGACTGCCGCATCATCGTGTCCGAGCTCGCGCGGGGTCAGACCGAGGCGCACGTGAACGAGCCCGAGCGCCCGCTCGTTCGCGGCAGCGCGCTCGGCCGCTACCTCGTGCTCGAACAGATCGGCGCCGGAGGCATGGGCGTCGTCTATGCGGCCTACGACCCCGATCTCGATCGTCGCGTCGCGCTCAAGCTCCTGCGCCACGCCGGCGGCGAGAAGCAGCGCGCCCGGCTCGTGCGCGAGGCGCGGGCGATGGCGCGGCTGTCGCACCCGAACGTCGCGCCGGTGTTCGGCGTCGAGACGCTCGGCGACCGCGTGTTCGTCGTGATGGAGTTCATCGTCGGCGAAAACGCCCGCCGCTGGGCGCGCGAAGAGCGAACCGCCGCCGAGGTGCTCGACGTGTTCGTGCAGGCGGGTCGCGGGCTCGAGGCCGCGCACCACGCCGGCATCGTTCACCGCGACTTCAAGCCCGACAACATGATGGTGCGCCCGAACGGTCGCGTCAGCGTGCTCGACTTCGGGCTCGCGCGGCCGGCGGGCGAGGGTGCTCCCGGGGTCGAGGTCGAGCGACCCGCGTCGCCGTCGAGCCTCACCGAGACGGGCACGGTGATGGGCACGTTCGCGTACATGCCGCCCGAGCAGCGGCTCGGCCTGCCCACCGACGCGCGCGCCGATCAGTACGCGTTCTGTGTGTCGCTCCACGAGGTGCTGTACGGCGCCCCACCGACCGAGGCGCCGAAGCGCACGCCGAAGGTCGGCGCCGTGGTCACGCGGGTGCTGGCGCGGGGGCTCCAGCCCGACGCGGCCGCGCGCTTCCCCGACATGCAGGCGCTGCTCGTCGAGCTCGAGCGCGCGCGGGCTCCGGCCCGCCGCTGGGGCTGGGCCGTCGCCGCCGCCGCGGCGCTCGGGTCGGTCGCCGTCGCCGGGGCGTTGCTGGGCGGCGCCGAGCCGTGCGCCGGCGGCGAAGCCGAGGTCGCCCGCGCGTGGGGAACCGAGCAGCGCGAAGCCGTGGCGCGCGCGTTCGCCGCCGGGGGCACCTCGCCCGACGCGATACGCGCAGCGCTCGATGGCTACCGGGCGAAGTGGGTGGGGGCGCAGCGCGAGGCGTGCGAGGCGACGCGCGTGAAGGGCGTTCAGTCGGAGGAGCTGCTCGACCGGCGCATGCTCTGCCTCGGTGCGCGCAAGGCCGCCCTCGGAGCCACCGCGCGCGCGCTCGCCTCGGGCGGCCCCTCGCTGCAGCGTGCACCGCTCGCCGTCGCGCAGCTGCCGCTCATCGATGACTGCGCCGACGCGCGGTGGCTGCTCGAGGCGGTGCCGCCGCCGAGCGACGCCGCGACCCGCGCGAAGCTCGCAGAGGTGCGCGAGCGGCTCGCGACGGTGAACGCGTTGACCGAGCTCGGCCGGGTCGACGAGGGCACTCCGCTCGCCGCGGCGGTCGTCGCCGAGGCCCGGCAGCTGGGCTACGCGCCCCTGCTCGCCGAGGCGCTCGAGTCGCAGGTCGATCTCTTGCGGTGGGGGCTCGAGACGACGCCGATCGAGGTCGCGGCGTGGCACGGCGTGCAGGCGGCGCTGCAGAGCCGCGACGACCGGCTGCAGGCGAGGGCGTGGCTCAACCTGGGCGACGTCGTCGGCACCATCATGCGCAGGCCCGCCGAGGGCCACCACCTGCTCGACGTCGCGAAGACGGCGATCGACGCGCTCGAAGCGCCCGGCCTGCTCGAGGCGGGCTGGTACCGCTCGACCGGCAAGCTGCTCGAGATCGAGGGCGACGCCGAGGCGGCGATCGCTTCGTTTCATCAGGCCCTCGAGCGCTACTCGAGCGACCCGCGCACGCCGCGCGGCGTCGAGACCTGGGTGTGGCGGCGCATCGCGATCAACCATCAATGGGCGCGGCAGCACGACCTCGCCGAGACGGCGGCCCGCAAGGCGGTCGAGCTGGCCGAAAAAGACGTCACCGGCGCCAGCCAGCTCGACATCGCCCTTTCGACGCTCGCCGATGCGTTGCGCTCGAAGCACGACTACGAAGGGGCGCGCAGCACGCTCGCCAGGTCACTCGCGCTCTCGCGCAAGAGCGGCAGCACGCGGCGCGTCGCCATCAACCTGATGACGCTCGGCGAGCTCGAGCGTGATGCCGGTGACCTCGCTCGGGCAGAAGACTGGTTTCTTCAGCTCGCGGCGTGCGCCGAACAGCTCCCCGACCCGAACCCGTACTTCGCCCAGGCGCTCGGTCTCTTGGGCAGCGTGCAGCTCTTGCGAAAGGACACGGCGACCGCGGTGCGCACGTTGACGAAGTCGGTCTCCTTGTTCGATCGCTTCGGGCTCCAGAACGATCTCGAGACCGTGCCGTTCAGGCTCTCGCTGGTCGAGGCCGAGCTGGCCGCAGCCGAGCGTGCGCTCGCCGAGCCGCGCCTCGAGCACGTGCTCGGGGTGCTCGGCGCCGCGAAGGCCGACGCCAAGGTGCTCGCGCAGCCCCGCTTTCACGCCGCGCGCCTCGCCTGGCAGACGGGCAAGAGGCCGCTCGCGGTGCAGCTGGCGACTACGGCCCTCGCCGCCAGCGCCGGTGAAGAGCACGGTGAGATCTCTGACTGGCTCTCGAAGCACGCCGCGGGGCGCTAGAGTCGGCCGGGCATGGCGAGCCTCGACGAGCAGTTCGCGAAAGCGCAGAGCGCGTGGCCGGGCGTCGAGCTGGCGCGCGAAGACTTCGAAGCGTGGCTCGAAGGCCGTGACGCGAAGCACGCTGACGAGCTGTACCTGGCGTGCGCGTGCGTGAAGGGCGTGCCGCGTGCGCACGAGACGTTCGAGGCGCGCTACTTCGGTGACCTGAGGTCGCTCGGGCGCTTCGGGTCTGACGCCTTCATCGACGACGTGAAGCAGGAGCTGCGGCAGCGCCTCTTCTTCGGCGTGAACGGCAAGCCCAAGCTCGAAGAGTACGGCGGCAAGGGCGCGCTGAAGCAGTGGCTCGCCGCGGTCGCGACGCGCGTCGCGCTGAACCTGAAGCGCACGCACAACGACGAGCGCTTCGCCTCGCTCGACGGCGACGACGGGCTGTTCGAGCTCCCGCTCGACGAGGCGGGGCCCGAGCTCGGCCACATGAAGGAGCACTACCGCGCCGAGTTCAAGAAGGCGTTCGCCGAGGCGCTGGCCACGCTCGACGTCGAGGCGCGCACGTACCTGCGGCAGTACTACCTCGACGGCCTGGGCCTCGTTCAACTCGCGAAGCTGTACGGCTCGTCGGCGCCGACCGTCTCGCGGCGCCTGTCGGCGGCCCGCGCGAAGCTGCTCGAGGCGACCCGCGCCGTGCTGTCGCAGCGCCTCAAGGTCACGAAGGTCGAGCTCGAGAGCATCTTGCGGCTCATCGAGAGCCGGCTGTCGGCCGACGCGCTCGGCGGCCGCTGAAAAGAACCGCGGGTGCCGGTTTCTCACCGGCATGACCCCGAACCTCCGTCGCTCGATGTGGTTGTGTGTGGTTGTCGCCCTCGCAGGCTGCGGCGGCGGCGGTGCGCCGGGCCCCGAGTGTTCAGCCGACGCCGACTGCGGGCCGAGCGCGACGTGCCAGGCGGGCAGCTGCAACGACAAGCCGATGGCCTGCAAGACGCCCTGGTACGCCGACGGCGATGGCGACGGGTTCGGCGCGGGCGAGGCGAAGCTCGCGTGCACGAGGCCGTCGGGCTCGGTCGGCAAGTCAGGCGACTGCAACGACGGCGACAGCACGGTGAGCCCCGACGCGGCCGAGCGCTGCGATGCGATGAACGTCGACGAGAACTGCGACGGGCAGATCGACGAGGGCTGCTCGGGCCCCGACGGTGGCGTGCCCGACGCCGGCATGGCGGGCGGGGCTGGCGGTGGCGCCGCGGGCGGTGGCGCCGCGGGAGGTGGCGCCGCGGGAGGTGGCGCCGCAGGCGGTGGCGCGGCCGTCGCGCTCGATGCGGGCCAGCCCGGCTGCGTGCCGCAGACCGAGGTCTGCGACGGCGTCGACAACGACTGCGATCAGCAGATCGACGAGGGCGTGACGGTCGCGTGCCTCAGCGACGCCGACAGCGACGGCTGGGCGACCTCGGGCGTCGCGGCGCAGGTGTGCCCCGGCGCGTCGGGCGGCTGCCCGGCCGGCAGCGTGGCTCCGGCGGCTTCGCAGGGCATCGACTGCGCTCCGGCGTCGGCGACCGAGTTCCGCACCGTGACGGTGCGGCCCGACACCGACGGTGACGGCTACTGCCTCGGAGCGCCGTCGAGCCTCTGCGTCGGCCTCACGGTGCCGACCGGCAAGAGGCTCACGTCGGGCTGCCAGGCGACCGACGACTGCAACGACATGAACCTGATGCAGTACCGCACCGTGCAGACGCGCGCCGACGGCGACAACGACGGCTTCTGCCAGGCGCCGGTCATGAACAGCTGCGTCGGCGCGACGCTGCCGGCCGGCCTGAAGCTGCCCAGCGCGTGCACCGCGGGGTTCGACGACTGCAACGACGCCGATGCCGACAAGTTCGCCGTCAGCGCGTTCATCGTCGACGTCGACGGCGACCGCTACTGCTCGGGCCAGGTGGTGAACCAGTGTGCGGGCCACGTCGCGCCGGCGGGTCTTCGCTTCCCCGCCGAGTGCATCACGCAGAGCGACTGCAACGACTCGAACGCCAACCTCTACCGTCTTCTCTCGGTGCGGCTCGACGGCGACGGCGACGGCTATTGCTTCGGCCAGCCCACCAGCCAGTGCAGCGGCCTGACCCCGCCGGCCGGCTTCCGGCTCCCCGGTCAGTGCAACGCCGCCGATGACTGCCGCGACACGAACCCGGCGGCCGGCGCGCAGTGCATCGTCTCGGCCGGCTATACGACGAGCTCGGCCTCGAAGGCGTGCGTGCTCGTGCCGGCGACCGAGACGTTCACCGTCAGCACCACGAACATCTGCCCGACCGGCTTCGTGCTGCAGAGCTACCATGCGAACCGCACGTGGGGCACCGGCACCTGCACCGCGACCGGGCCGCTCACGCTGTCGATGACGTGCAACGGGCTCGACGGCGCGACCTGCAACATCGTCGGCACCTGCGTGGCGCTCTAGACGTCACGGCCCCATGTTGGCGAAGTCGGCCGGCGTCACCCGCACCTCACGATTGCCCTCGGCGTAAGGCACCTTCAGCCGTGCCACCCGGTAGATGCGATCGTGATGCGGGTCGTCGGCCGACGACTGCGCGAAGTGAACCTCGATGATGTTCTCGTCGGCGGCGTGGTCGGCGGTCGCGAGCGTTCGCCCGAGCGTCACGTTGTGCACCTCGAACTGGTAGCAGCGCGAGTTGGTCGGGCTCTTCTCGAACTTGGGGTACTGGTAGGCCCAGCGGTCGCGGTCGGTGTCGGTCAGCTCGATGTCGGTGTGGAGCCGCAGCTCTTCGATGTCGAGCACGCCGTCGAGATCGCGGTCGGTGCTCACGTTGGGGAAGGTCGCGTCTTTCAAGCCATAGAAGTCGAGCCCGTCGGGCACCAGATCGCCGTCGGTCATGCCCGCCACCTTGCCGATGTCGGAGTCGGGCTCGATCGCCACCGTGCCCAGCCAGCTCTCTTCACACGAGTTGAGCCCGTCGCGGTCGGGGTCGGCCGCCACCTGCGCCGCCGTGCACGTGCACTCGCCCATCTTGCGCAGCTTCGGGTCCCACCCGAGCCGCTCTTCCATCGCGTCGTTGCAGCCGTCGCCGTCGGTGTCGGGCTTCGTCGGGTCGAGCCCGAGCGCGAGCTCTTCGGTGTCGGGCATCGAGTCGCCGTCGCTGTCGACGAGCTGCAGCTTGCCGTTCGACACCATGCTGCGGTTCGTCGCCATGAAGAACCGCTGCAGGTACGAGCGCCGAATCGTCGAGAAGTCGAAGCCCGTGTAGTCGAGCGCGTCACCGTTGGGAAACGAGCGGAACACGCCCTCGCCGCGCGTCGCCATCTGCTGCAGCACCGCCGCCGCCGCCACGTCGCCGCCGAGAAACACGGTGTTCAGCGTGATGCCGCCGACCCGCTCTCGCAGCGTCATCAGCTGGTCGACCGCCGCGAGAATTTCGGGCGGCTGGCTGTCGGTCGGCTGCCCGTCCGACAAGAAGATGACGACGTAGCGCGTGCGCTTCGCGACGGCCCCACTCTCGGTCACGTCGGCCAGCAGCTCGGTGTTCGCGAGGTTCAGCGCCCCCAGGTACGGCGTCTGCCCGTTGCCGGCGTTCGTCACCGCCTGCACCTGCGCGTTGAACGTCGGCACCACGTCGATGAAGCGGGGGTTCGTGAACCGGCGCGTCTGATCGCCGCTGAACACCTGGCCGCCGAAGAAGACGCGGCCCGGCGACCCCAGGCGGTTCGCGAGCTCCATCACGCCGGTGTAGCGGCGCTGGTTCGGGTCGTTCTGCTGCATCGAGCCCGAGTCGTCGATGACCAGCCAGACCTTCAGCGGGTAGACGATGGTCGCCGGGTCTTCGGTGCAGAACTCGCCGATGAGCATGTTCGGCTTCACCTCGGGCGGCGGCGGCGGCTCGACCTGCGGCAACAGCACGTCGACGTCGGTGCACGCTGCGGCGAACGACAGCACAGCGCACAGGCGCAAGAGTGAAGTCATGGTGCCGCCGTACTGCTTCATTCGTGCCGCTCGCCGCCGCGCCCAAGTGCGCGCGACCGCGCGCTTTCCGGTCGTGCGCAAGTTGCGCAAAGGGACTCTTGAAGCGCGAGTTGGGCACGCCTGTTGGCACCACTTCACCGGCCTGCGCTTCGAGCGAAGCGCCAACCGCGCGTGACTTTGGCCCGAGTTTTCGCGCGAACCCGGCACAGTTTCTGAAGTATCGCGGTTCGCCCGCAGCACCCGGCAGCACCATCGGAGACGCCATGCGCTCACTGCTTCTCGCAGCCGCTGTTCTATTGCCTTGCGCCGCCCACGCCGACGACGAGGCGCCTGCGCGCGTGAGCGTGGTGCAGAAGCGCCAGTACACGCTGCGGCACGAGATCGCGGTCTCGGGCGGTTTTCTGCCGCTCGACGCCTTCTACAAGGGCGTGACGGTGAACGTCGGCTACACGTTTCACTTCAACGATCACTTCGCGTGGCGCGTCGCGCGCGGCACCTACGATCGCGCGATCGACACGGGCCTGAAGCGCCAGCTCGAGCAGCAGTTCGGCGTGCTGACCACCGACTTCCCCCAGGTGGAGTGGATGGCGGGCTCGGACCTGGTGTGGAACGCGTTCTACGGGAAGACCGCGTTCATGAACGCCTTCGTGCTGCACCTCGCGCTCTTCCTCGTGCTCGGGGCCGACGCCGTGAAGGTGCAGACCGCTGTGCTGCCGGCCGTGAACTTCGGCGGGGGCATTCGCTTCTTCGCCACCGAGTGGCTGAGCGTGAAGGTCGAGGCCTCGAACCACTTCGTCGTCACGAACAAGACGTTCAACATCGTCGACCTGCAGCTCGCGCTCGCGGTGAACCTGGGCAGCTGATGATCGCGCTCGCCTCCATCGCGCTCGTCGCGCTGACGGTCGAACCGGCGTACCCGCCGAGCGTGGCCGAACGCCTCTTCAAGGGCGAAGAGCGGCTCGACCCGGCCGAGCACGCGGGCAAGCTCTACGGCTTCATCGTCGGCACCGACCCGACGCACCCGATGTTCGGCCGCGCGCAGCTGTACCTCGCGCAGTCGCTGCAGCGCCTCGGCTACACGCAGGCGGCGGCAGTCTGGTACGCGCGGCTCGCGACCGAGCGGTCTGACCCCGAGGCGCTGCCCGAGGCGCTCGCCGGGCTGCTCCAGATCTTCGAGGGCGCGCACGACGAGGTGCTCGAGCAGCAGGTGCTCGGCGTGCTCGACGTCGGCTCGCTGCCGAAGAGCGTCGCCGCGCGCGTGCGGCTGACGCAGGGCCTCATCGATCTGAAGGCCGGCCGCGACGCGTGGGCGAAGACCCAGTTCGGGCTGCTCCCCCCGGGCTCGCCCGAGGCGGCGCTCGCGCGCCACGCGGTGCTCGTCACGCGCGTGAAGCGGGGCGAGAGCGCGGCGAAGCTGCTGCCGCCGTTCAAGGCGCTGGCGACCGACGCCTCGGCCCCGGCGCCGGTGCGGCTCGAGGCGCAGCTCGCGGTCGCGCGGCTCACCTACGAGTCGAAGGAGTTCGACGGCGCCCTCGAGGCCTACCGCGCCGTCAAGCTGCCCGAGCTCGACCCCGGCCGCCCGGCGCTCTACCTCGAGGAGGCGTGGACGAAGTACCGCCTGAGCCAGAACCAGGCGGCGATGGCGGTGCTCGTGACGCTCGACGCGCCCTCGTTCGAAGACGCGTTTCTGCCCGACAAGTACCTGCTGAAGGCCCAGATCTACATGGAGAAGTGCCACTACCTGCCGGCGCGGCGTGCAGCGCGTCAGCTCTTGCGTCGCTTCGCGGGCACGTTGGACGCGATCGAAGCTCGTGCTCCGCTCGCCGAGCAGGCGGTGTTGTCGAAGGCGGCCCTCGCGAAGGGCCCGGCGCAGAAGGCGCAAGGCCTCTTCGAGCGCGTGCAGGCCGAGCGCGACCAGCTCGCGCGCGACGGCGCCGGGCTCGGCAAGGCGCTGAACGAGCACCTGAAGGCCGTGTACGGCACCGCGTACGCCGAGGCCGCGCGGTCGCGCGACGCGAGGCTCGATCACGCGCTCGAGGTCGAGGCGAACCGGCTGCTCGACGCGGCCGAGCAGGTTCGGCTGGTCGAGTACGAGGTCGGTCTCAAGCTGAACGCGCGCGCCGCCGCGCACGAAGGCGAGCTCGTGCCCGAGAGCCAAGACGCGTACGGCCCCGAAGACGTCTCGTACAACTTCAGCGGCGAGTACTGGAACGACGAGCTCCGCGACATTCGCATCGACCTCGAAGACCGCTGCCGCGAAGGGAACAAGACGTGATCTCGCTCGCGCTGATCGTGCTCGCCTCTTCGACCGACGTCGAGCAGCTGAAAGAGAACCTGGGCCGCATCGACCGCTCGATCGAAGAGACCGAGACGCTGCTCGCCCGCACCCCGACCGCGAAGTACGTGCCCGAGCTGCGCTTTCGCCTCTGCGAGCTCACCGTCGAGAAGAGCCGCCTGCTCTACGGGCTCAAGGCCGCCGAGCAGCCCGAGAACCTCGGCCCCGTCGTGAGCCCCGAGGTGCGGCTGCTCAAAGAGAAGGCCGTGGGCATGTACGCGCGGCTGTTGCGCGAGTTCCCCAGGTTCAGCGGCAACGACAAGGTGCGCTTCTACCTCGCCCACGAGCAGCGCGAGCTCGGCCACTTCGACGAGATGGTGACGACCCTCGAGCTGCTCGTGAAGAAGCACGGCAAGAGCCCGCTCGCGCAAGAGGCCGAGCTGATCTTGGGCGACCACTTCTTCGACAAGAACGACAACGACGAGGCCGAGAAGCACTACCGGTCGGTGCTGAAGCGCGCCGCGTCGCCCGCGCACGATCTCGCCCGCTACAAGCTCGGCTGGGTCGAGGTGAACCGCGGCGAGCACGAGAAGGCGATCGGCTATTTCGAGGCCGTCGTCACCGGCCGCCGGGGGAAGGGTGAGGGCGACGCTCAGCCCGAGTCGAAGAAGATTCTCGACGTGCGGCGCGAGGCCCTCGTCGACCTCGTCTACAGCTACACCGAGGCGAAGAAGCCCGCCGGCGCGCTCGCCTACTTCGAGCGCCTGTCTGACGGCGTCGCGACGTACTCGCTCGTGCTCGACAAGCTCGCCAACCGGTACCTCGTGAAGACTCAGCCCGAGAACGCGGTGCCGGTGTTTCGCAAGCTGCTCTCGCTGCGCGCCGACCCCGAGCGCGACGAAGACCGCGCGCTCGCGCTGTACGACGCCATCAAAGACACCGCCGGCAAGGTGCAGCCGACGGCCCAAGACGTGGCGTACCTGGTGCGCGCGGCGGTGCAGGTGCGCAAGTCGGTGGCGCCTCTGGCCGAAGAGAAGGCGAAGCGCATCGCGGCCCTCGAAGAGACCTCGCGCGATCTCGCCACGAAGCTGCACCAGCTGGCGCAGAAGAGAGACGACAAGCGCCTCTACGTCGAGGCGAGCAACGCCTACGCCGAGTACCTCGCGCTCTTTCGCCCCGCCGCGCACGTGAGAGACGTGATGCAGAACCGCGCCGACTCGCTGTACGCCGCGCGCCGGTACACCGACGCGGCGAAGCAGTTCGAGCAGCTCGCGAAGGCGGCCGACGGCAGCGACGACGCGACGCACGAAGCGGCCACCTACGGCGCGCTCGTCGCGTGGCGCGCCTCGGTCGCCGACGAGCGGCTCGAGCACCTGACCCGCTTTCAGGTCGTCGACGCGCGGCAGGCCATCAAGCGCGTCGGCACCACGTTCGTGAAGCGCTACCCCCAGAACGAGAACGTCGCCGACATTCGGTTCAACATCGCTCGGGCCCACTTCGACGACGGCGAATACAAGCAGGCCTCAGAGAAGTTCGTCGCCTTCGCGCTCGCGTACCCGACGCACAAAGACGCCGCCGTCGCCGGCCACCTCGCGCTCGACGCCACCTACAAGACGCGCGACTTCAAGCGGTTCAGCGACGTCGGCGAGCAGCTGCTCGCGTCGAAGCTGCCGGCGTCGTTCAAAGACGAGGCGAAGAAGGTGCTGCAGGGCGTCGAGGGCGAGGCGCTCACCGAGCTGGCGCTCGCGTCGGCCGAGAAGACCGGCGACGTCGTGCAGGGCCTCGAGCAGATCGCCAGAGACTCGAAAGACCAGGGCACCGCCGCGAAGGCGCTCGCGGGCGCGATGCTCGCCGCGCGCGAGAAGGGCGACTGGAACAAAGAGGTCGAGCTCGCGCAGAGGCTGATGAACGTTTACCCCGACGCGAAAGAGGCGAATGACCT
>JAEUJP010000635.1 GCA_016793725.1 Myxococcaceae bacterium
TACAGCCTGAGCTTCTCGAGCGGGCTGATGCGCTCGACGAGAGACCGAACCTCTTGGGGGTACCGGTCGGGTATCGGCTTCTTCAGCCGCGTCAGCGTCGCCCACATCGCCGCGACCCGCGTCGCGTGCGGAGCCACGTGCCGCCCCACCGTCGTCACGTTCACCTGCCGGTCGTAGATCTCTTGCTCGATGCGCCAGCGGCGCACGTATGGCACCCGCACCAGCTCGATGCGACCCTTGAAGCTCGCGAAGTCGGGCAGCTCCTTGAATGCGTTCAGGTGCTTCTCGTTCGCCGACGCGATCAGCACCTCGTCGAGCTGCAGCACGAACTGCTCGAGCGGCACCTCACCCGTCTCGCTCGCGCCGAGCAGGTACTTGAACGTCTCGAGCGGCCGCTTCAAGAGGTCGCTGTACTCGATGAGGCCCCGGTTCGCAGAGACCAGCGCGCCGTGCGGCTCGAACAGCGCCACGTTCTGCAGTGCCGGAGGCAGGTTCGCCTGGCTGCGGTCGGCCGTGATCTGGTGGTACGCCGCGTCGACCGACATCTGCGGCTCGATGGTGCACGTCGCGACCTGGTAGCGGCGGCTCACGTAGAAGCGCTCGACCTGCACGTGCCGCAGCACCTTCAGGTAGTCGCCCTCGTACGAGCTCAAGAGCGCGTCGTAGATGCGCCGGCTCTTCGCCGACAGCTCGCCCTCGAGAATGTAGTGCGGCACGACGAGCTCGCGGTGATCGCCGAGCGCCTCTTCGACCAGCTTCTTGCGCTCGCGCTTGGGAATCAGAAACAGCGGGTGCTCGCGCAGCGGCGTCGTGATGCGCACGTCGATCGACTCGGCCTCGAGGTGCGCGAAGCTCTGCAGGCCCCCGGTCGACTTGCCGCCCGACTCGCCGAACCCGATGTTGCCCTTCACCAGCTTCTCTGAGGGGAACACCCAGTTGAACGTGTAGAGCGCGCCCTCGGGCGTCTGTGAGTACTGCTCCATGCCACGCTTGAGCGAATCGACGATCGACGACTTCGCGCTGCCGTTCGGCCCGTGCATCAAGATGAGCTTGTTGATGCGCCCCGCCCGCACGAAGTTGCCGAGCAGGCGGTAGATGGCGTTCTGAACCTCTTCTTGCCCCGCGACGCGTATTTCGCCGTCGGCCTGCGGCCCATCGAAGATCTTGAAGCGGCGAATTTTGCCGGTCGGGTGCGGCACCTGCTCGGTGCCGAAGTGATCGATCGCGTCTTTCAGGTACTGCGCCGCGTTGCGCACCTGCTGCCGGGGCGCCTGCGAGAAGAGCGCGATGTATTCTTCGAACGAGAGAATCGTGCGGTTCTTGACGAAGTCGGTCGACACCTCGGAGCCGACCGTCTGGAGGAACTTTCGCGCGTCCATGGTGCGCTCAAGGTTAGCGCAGCGCTTCGATCAGCGCCCGAATGTCGGCGGGCAGCGCGCTCTCGATCACCACCCCGCCCCACTCGAGCCGCGCCGCGTGCAGCGGCGTACGCGCGATGTGCGCGCTCTGCTCGCCGTGCTGGTAGCGCGGGTCGAACACCAGCGCGTGCCCCACGTGCGACAGGTGCACCCGAATCTGGTGCGTGCGGCCCGTCAGCGGCTCGGCCTCGACGAGCGTCGCGTTCTTCAACGCCTCGAGGGGGCGCACGCGCGTCCGTGACGGCTTGCCTCCCTCGGCCACCTTCATGCGACCCTTGCGGCCCTCGGCGATCGGCTGATCGATGAGCTGCTCGGCTTCGAGCCGGCCTTGCGCCACCGCCACGTAGCGCTTGTGCACCTCGCCCTTCTCGAACGCCATCGACAGCGTGCGGTGCGTGTCGGCGTTCAGCGCGAACAAGAGCACCCCGCTCGTGTCGCGGTCGAGCCGGTGCACGACCCACAGGCGCTGCCCGAGCCGTGCTTCGAGCAGGCCCTTCGCGTGCTCGCCGCCCTCGCGCCCGGGAATCACGTTGAGCCCCGGCGGCTTGTCGACGGCGATGAAGCCGTCGGCTCGGTGCAGCAGGTTCACTCGATGGCCGCGACGGGTATCACGCTGACCCGGCCGTACCTCTCGACCTGGGGCGCGAGCTGCGCCGCGTTGCCGACGAGCACGATGGTGCGATCTCGGTCGGGCAGGTGTTTCGCCGCCGCCTCGGCCGCGAGCTGCGGCGTCACCGCCGCGATGCGCTCGCGGTACTGATCGACCCAGTCGTCGGGCAGCCCGAACAGCGCCATGTCGGCCATCGCCGCCGCGATCGACTCGTTCGTCTCGAGCCGCGCCGGGTACAGCCCCGAGATGTAGCGCTTCGCGCTCTCGAGCTCTGGCGCCTTGGGCCCCTTCGCCTTCATCTTCGCGACCTCGGCGAGCGCCACGTCGAGCAGCTCGGTCACCGTCTCGGTCTTGGTGAACGTCGACACGATGAAGCCGCCCGCAGTCGCCATCTGATCGAAGTGTGAGCCGGCGCCGTAGGTCAGCCCGCGCTTCACCCGAATCTCTTGCATCAGCCGCGACGTGAAGCTGCCGCCCAGCACGCAGTTCATCGCCGTCAGGGGGAAGTGGTCGGGGTGGCCGCGGTAGACACCGCGCGCCCCGATGCGCACCTGCACCTGCGTCTGCTCGGGCTTGTCGATGATCACGACCTCGCCGGCCCGCGCCGGCTTCGACCACTCGGGCAGCGACACCTGCGCCTCGGTGTGCCCCTTCCACCCGCCGAACAGCCGCTCGACCGTCTTCAGCACCTTCGCGGGCTCGGCATCGCCAACGACGAACAGCTGGGCGCCGTGCGGCACCACACGCTCGCGGTGGTACGCGACGACGTCTTCACGCTTCATCGCCTCGACGTGCGCCCGCGTGCCGATCGTCTCGTGCCCGTACGGGTGATCGCCGAACATCGCCGTCACGAGCGCCCGATCGGCCACGTCATCGGGGTCATCGAGCCCGTTCGACAGCTGCGCCAGCGTGCGCCGCTGCGTCAGCGCCACCTCGGCCTCGGGAAAGTCGGGCTGCTGCGCGATGCGCGCCAGCACCTCGAACATCGGCTCGAAGTGCGCCCCCGGCGTCGTGAGCCCCACGCCGAAGCTGTCTTCACCCGCCCACGCGGCGAGCGACGCACCGACGTAGTCGACCGACTCGTTCAGCGCTTCTGCGCTCTGCCCGCCGGCGCCGCGGCGCAGCAGCCGCGCGCACAGCTCGGCGAGGCCGAACCGGTCTTTCGGGTCGAAGACGCTGCCGGCCTTCGTGATGTACCGCACCGCGACGAGCGGCAACGGCCCGCGCTTCACGACCGTGACGGTGAGCCCGTTGCCGAGCGTCGTGACCTCGCGCGGCGGGAGCTTCAGGGGGCGCAGCGACAGCCCGGAGCCGTTCTTCTTCATGCCGCCGCCTCGACCTCTGCCGTGGGCACCAACGTGACGACCGACCGCCGCGAAGGCTTCAGGTATCTCGTCGCGACCTCTTTCACGTGCGCCGCCGTGACCTGCTCGTAGCGGCTCGCCAGCGCGAGGCCGTCGCGCCAAGACCCGAGCAGCGACTCGTAGTGCCCGAGCGCATGGGCCCGACCGTTGTTCGTGCCCAGCTCGCGCAGGAGCTGCGCCGCCAGGTTGTTCTTCGCCTTCTGCAGCTCACGCTCGGTGATGCCGCTGCTCATCACCGCCTCGAGCTCGGCGTAGAGCGCCGCTTCGGCTTGTTTCGGGTCTGCGCCCGGCTTGAGCTCCATCGCGGCGACGAAGGCGCCGGGGTCTTTGCGCCAGCTCCAGTCGACCGAGAGCGAGACGCAGGCTTCTTTTTCGTACACGAGCGACTTGATGAGCCGGCTCGACTGGCCGACCGACAGCGCGTACTGCAGCACATCGAGCACCAGCGTGTCGGCGTCGCGGGCGGCCGGGCCTCGCCAGGCGATCATGAGCGTCGGCGCCTGGGCGGGGTGCTGCACCTCGGCGCGGCGCTCGCCCCTCTGCTCGGGCTCGGCGTCGAGCACTTCGGGCGGGGCCTTCGGCCCCGGCTTGATGCCGCCGTAGTATTTTTTGATGAGCTTCATCGCCTCTTTCGGGTCGAAGTCGCCGGCGATGTAGAGCGTCGCGTTGTTCGGCGCGTAGTACGTGCGGAAGTAGTCGAGGCAGTCTTCGCGCGTGATGGCCTCGATGTCGCGCATCCACCCGATCACCGGCCAGCGGTAGGGGTGCGCCTTCCACACCAGCGTGCCGAGCTCTTCGTCGAGCATGCCGGCGATCTCGTTGTCGACGCGCAGGCGCCGCTCTTCGATGACCACCTCGCGCTCGCTCTTCAACATCTTCGGTGTGACGGCGAGCGAGCGCATGCGATCGCTCTCGAGATCGATGACCTTCTCGAGCGCCTCGGACATGAAGTCTTCGTAGTAGACCGTCATGTCGTTCGACGTGTACGCGTTGCTCGAGCCGCCGTTGCTCTCGAGCGTGCGGTCGAACGCGCCGGGGCCGTACTTCTTCGCGCCGTTGAACATCATGTGCTCGAAGAGGTGGCTGATGCCGGTGATGCCCGGCCGCTCGTTGCGCGAGCCGACGTTGAAGAACGTGTAGTAGCTGATGGTCGGCACCGCGCTCGACGGCACGAGCCGCACCTTGAGACCGTTGGGCAGCTTCGACTCGATGACGGAGTCGGCGATCGGCTTCAGCTCTCTGGGGATCATGGGGCTCTCGAGGCTAACCTGGGTTCGGCGTTCACAGCTCGACGAAACCGGCCTTGAGCGCGAGCACGACGGCCTCGACGTGCGAGTTGACGCCCATCTTCCGGTAGATGTGGCTCAGGTGCGTGCGAACGGTGCGGCGCTCGAGCGTCATCACCTGCCCGACCTCGGCGTTCGACAGGCCCTTCGCCACGTAGCGGAGCACGTCCATCTCCAGCGGTGAGAGGCCCCAGGGGTTCTGGGGCTGCAGCGGCTTCGCCTTCACCGAGTTGAAGTAGTTCCAGAAGCGGCGGGCGATCTGCGCCTCGAGCACCGTGCCGCCGTCGAGAACCTCTCTGATGCCCGACCTGATCTTCTCGGGCCCGACGCGCTTCACCAGGTAGCCCGAGGCGCCGGCCTGAATGGCCTCGTACACCTTCGTCTCGTCGTCGAACGACGTGAGAATCAGTATCTCGACGTCGGTGGTGCGGCGCTTCACCCGCTTCGTCACCTCGATGCCGTCGATGCCGGGCAGCTCGAGGTCGAGCAGCACGATGTTCGGCTTCAGCTTCACGATCTCTTCGACGCCGGCCTCGCCCTCTTGTGCGCTGCCGACCACCTCGAGCTCGGGGAAGGTCGAGAGCACCTTGAGCAGGTTCTTCAGCAGCTGCGGCTGGTCTTCGACCACGTAGACGCGCGTCTTGGTGTCGCTCATTTGTTCTTGAAGATCGGTATCAGGCGAATCTGTTTGTTCTGTTCGATGCGGGTCGACGACACCTGCTTTTCCCCCGTGCGGGCGTCGGTGACCACGATCTTTCGTGTGCCCACGTTCACCAGAATTCGCGAGTGCGAGCCGCACACCATGTCGTCGTCGATGCTCACCGTGATCGCCTTCGTCGCCGTCACCGACAGCACCCCCGTCGGCTGGCTCTTCTTCGGCGCGTAGCAGTTCTCGACCTTGGGCCGGTCGTCGTCTTTTTCACGCTCTCGCGGCGTCGGTTTCGGCTGGGCCTGCGGCGGCGGCCTGCGCACCGTTCTCTGCCGCTCGACCGGAGGCGGCACGTACTGCGGCACCTCTTCGCCGGCCGACCACCTCCACATGCCGATCGCGAGAAACGCCAGCGCCGCGAACGCGCTGCCGGCGACGATGGTCACCCACCGCTTGCGCGCGGCTTCGGCCTTCGCGAGGTTGCGCTCTTCGGTGATCATGCGGCGGCGCTTGCCGTCGTCGCCGACGATCGAGTTTTCCATCGTCACCGGCTGGCTCTCGGCCGGGTGCGGCGGCTCGGTGACCGGCGCTGAGCGCTCGGGCGCTGAGCGTTCGGGTACAGCGCGCTCGGGTGCGGCGCGCTCGGCCACGAGCTCGGGCTTGAACAGCTTCGGCAGCTCGTCGGTCGCTTCGGCGTGCGCCTTCTCGTCGGTCTTCTCGCGCACGCCCTCGAAGTCTTCGATGCGCCGCATGCGCTTCAGCACATCGGGGTTGATCGCCTCTTTGGCCCCCGAGCGGGCCGTCGCGGGCATCGCGCCCTCTGGAGCGTGCCAATCGGTCGACCGCTCGCGCTCGACGTCGTAGGCCGGCGGCGTGAGCCCGTCGGGGTCGGGGGTCGCGAGCGCCGGCATCGGCGTCGCGGGCATGTCGTCGAGCGAGCCCGAGAACGAGGCCCGCGGCGTGAGCACGACCGAGCGGTCTTCGATCTCGTCGACGTCGGCGCCCTCGATGCCCTCGAGCGAAAACGGGTCGGTGAACGGCATCACGCCGCCCGGCTCCATCTGCATCTCTCTGGGGAAGAGCTGGTCGACGAAGCGCTTCAGCTCTTCGCGCGGGGGCAGCCCGCCGTTGGCCGTGAGAAATTCGCGCAGCGACGACGCGAACTCGACCGTCGTCTTGTAGCGGCGGCCGGGCACCGGGTCGAGCGCGCGCATGATGATGGGGTCGATGCGCGAGTTGAGCCGCCGGTCGAGCCGCGACGGCGGCGGCACCGCCTCGCGGCGCGTGCTGACCTGCGTGCCCTCGGAGCCCGCCTCGCGCAGCGTCAAGAGCTCGTACGTCATGGCGCCGAGCGAGTAGACGTCGCTCTGCACGGTGATGGCGTCGCCCTTCGCGAGCTCGGGTGCGCGATAGGTCGACCGGCCGCGGCCGGCGAAGTTCTTCTTCAGCGCCGGCACCGAGTTGAGCGCCGCGAGCGCGCCGAAGTCGCAGATCGCCGGGCGCCCCTCGGCGCCGAGCAGCACGTTGCCCGGCGTCATCGCGCCATGCAGCACGCCGGCGGCATGGGCCTCGGTGACCGCGTCGAGCAGATCGATGACCAGCCCCATCGCGAGCGTCGCCGTGATCACGACCTCTTTCGTGTTGAGCCGCTGGAGCGCCTGACCGAGCGAGTAGCGGCCGCTGTCTTCGCGCACGATCGCGAGCCGTCGCCTGACGAGGCCGATGTCGATCACGTGCGAGATGCCGGGGTGCGCGATGCCCGTCAGCTTGTGCGAGGCCTCGGCGATCGCCCGCGCGTACGCCTTCACGCTGGTGCGCTCGTGAAACAGCTTCACGACGGCCGTGCCCCCCCCATCGCGCTCGGCGCGGAAGAGCTCTGCGAGCTCGCCTCCTTCGAGCTTCCCGGTCAGCCGGTACTGTTGAGACACAGACACCTACTCTAGCCCTCTTAAGCGCCCGCCGGGTCGTGCCGATGCACCGGCGAAGATGTCTTCGCCAGAGCGGGTCGGCAGCGCGAGACGGTGGTTGGTGACGGCGCTCGTCGCGGCCGTGACGGCCGTGCTGGCGGCCCTGGGGCTGGCGTCGGTGCAGAACGCGCGCGAGCAGGCGGCGAGCGCGCTGTGGGTGGCCCACACGCATCGCGTGATCGAGTCGCTCCAGCGCATCGTCTCGAGCGTCGCCGAGGCCGAGAGCGCCCTGCGCGGCTACTCGATCGCGCGCGACGAGACCTTTCTGGTCGAAATCGACCCGGCATGTCGTGAAGCCACCGACGCGGTCGCACAGGCACGCGAGCGGGTGGCCGACGACCCGGGCCAGCTCGAGCGGCTGGCCGTCGTCGATCAGGCGGTGCGCGAGCGGCTCTTGCTGATCATGGAGCGCAAGGCGGCGGTGGTCGCGGGCGCCTCGCCGCAGGTGCCCGCGCGGGCGCACGCGCTGACGCGGCAGATCACCTCGACGGTCGACGAGATGCTGCGGGTCGAGCGCGGGCTGCTCGACGAGCGCGCTGCCGAGACGGCAGCGGCGGCAC
>JAEUJP010000638.1 GCA_016793725.1 Myxococcaceae bacterium
GTCGAAGTCGTCGTAGACGGTCGCCGTGCACGTCGCCTCGCAGGTGCGCAGTGTGCCGCAGAAGACGTCGGACACGCAGTCGCCGCGGCCTCCGTCGAACGCCGAGCACTGGCCGGCGTCGATGACCTCGACGCCCGCGTCAGGGTCGGTGACGCACGTGTTGCGAACGCAGAAGTAGCCGTCGGCGCACTGCGCCGTCTCGTCGCAGTAGAACGTCTCGCCGCTGAACGAGGCGCGCTGACACGAGCAGCAGACGAGCGCGATGACGAGCGCGAGCCGCTTCATGGCGCACCTGCGATGGCGAGCACCAGCGCCACGACGGCGAACACGCCGGCCGTGACGTACAGCCCGGTGCGCACTGCGGCGTCGGTCTTCACGCGCTGCTCGAGCGCGAACGCGTCGCGCTGGTCGAGGTTCGTGATGCGGCCCTCACCGTCACGCTGAGCGCTGCCCAGCGCACGGTCGGCGTCGTACGAGCGCACGTCGAAGGCGATGCCCGTGCCGAGCGACACCGCCGCGAGCGCGAAGAACGACCACATCGCGGGGCGGAAGCGTGGACTCTGCGGGGCGGGCGCGGGCTCGACGACCGCAGCGGCAGGCGCCGGCGGCAGCTTCGGGTCGAGCTCGACGGTCGAGATGAGTCGGCTCTTCGCTCCGTAGATGCGCGCGACGGCCGCGGTGGCTTCGCCCGGCTTCCAGGGCGCGGGAGCTTCGGTCGCCGGCAGCTTCGGCTCGAACACGAGCTCTTCGGCGCCGCGCCTCCACCGCACCTCGATGCGGGCGATGAGGTTGAGTGGATCTCTCGGAAACGTGAGGTGCGTCTTGGTCTCGTCGAGCGTGACCTCGCGGGCGCTCAGGCCGGCCTGCTCTTCGATGAACGCGCGCGCCTCGAGAAACGGCGTGCGCACGCGCGGGCCGTACTCGTCGCTGATTTTTGCCCCCGGCGAGACCCACACCAGCTCGCGGAAGACCTTCTCGGCGGCCTGCGGCTTCTTCTGCACGCCGAGGCAGACGGCGCGCAGCTCGAGCCGCGCGACGTTGTCGGCGATGTTCAGGCCCGTCGCGGCGTCGAGCTCGTCGAGCGCGGCGAACGCCTCGGGGCAGCGCAGCTCTTCGACGGCCTTGCGTGCGACGTCGAGCGGAGCCGCCGTGAGCAGCAGCGCGAGGAGGGTGGGCGCGGGCACTTCGGGCCGCTGACGTTACTTCAGGGCGTGCGGCAGCTCTCGTCTTCGGTGCGCGCGCCGTAGCGGCGCTCTTCGACGGTGGCGGCGCCGGCGGCCGGCACGTGCACGATGAACAGGCGGTCGAACTCGCCCTCGCAGATGGGGGCCGGCTTCGGGGCGCCGAGCGCGGCGATGATTTCGGTCACCGTGTTGCTGTGGCCGACGACGAGCACGGTGCCTCCGCGGGCGCGCGCGGTGGCGGCGACCTGCGCCGCATGGTCTTTCGCGCGGGCGTCGACGCGCTCGGCGGTGACGTTGAGCTTCGCCGCGAGCGGAGCCGCCGTGGCACGCGTGCGCTCGAAGTCGGTGGTGATGACCGCAGTGAAGGTGAGCGGCGCGATGGCCTCGATGAGCTGGTTCGCGCGTTCGGCTCCGGCAGGGGTTAGCGGTGGGTCGGCCTTGGGCTCGGTGCCCTTCTCGGCGTGCCGCACCAGCACGACCGTCAGCTCGGCCCCGCGTTCGACGGCGGGCTCGGCGCGCACACAAGCGATGAGCAACAGACTCGACAGCAGGGCTCGCATGCGCGCCGTTCTACCAACGCCGCGGTGCTCAGGGGGCGGTCTGGGTCGCTCCACCCGAGAAGGTGACGCCCGTCGAATACTTGTAAATCGAGCGGGCCTTGCACGAGCAGCTCGCCGCGCCGTCGTATCGGATGCAGACGCCCAAGAAGGTCTGGATACACAGGCCGTCGGAGCAGACCGCGATCTCGTTGTTGTTGCAGGTGATGCTGCACCCCGGGTTGCCCTTGCCCGAACAGCTCGGCCCGGTGCCGGCGCCGCCGCCGTTGTTCATCAGCTCGGCGCTGCTCGTCTCCGTCTCTGGCACGAGCCCCTCGTCGACGCCTTCGACTCCGACGCCACAGCCGCTCAGCGCCACCATCAGCGTGAGACCGGCCATCGCGATGTTTCCTGCCCTGAACATGTACGCCTCCTTGGGTGAGCGCTCGCACAGAGCAATCGGCAGACCGGCGAGAGATGGCCCTCAATCGCAGGCTTGGGGCGCCGGTCTTCGCCGACAGCCCGTGACAGGTCCTGCGCGTGTCATGAGCCGTTCTGCGAGATAATCGGGCCGCCTTCGATGCAGACCGAGCACATCTCGTGGTCGCCCGGCCTGCGCATCGGTCAGTACACGCTCGTGAAGCCGATCGGCGCGGGCGGCATGGCCGAGGTGTGGCTCGCGTTCGTCGAGGGCGCGTACGACTTCAAGAAGCCCATCGCGCTGAAGCGGCTGAACCTCGCGCACGCGAGCGACCGGCAGTTCATCGACATGTTCCTCGACGAGGCCGCGCTGGTGAGCCGGCTCACGCACCCCGGCATCGTGCAGGTGCTCGAGCTCGGCGAGGTGTCGGGCTCGCTGTTCGTCGCGATGGAGTACCTCGCCGGCGAAAACGTCTCGGCGCTGATGCGCGCGGTGACGAAGGCCGGGCGCGCGCTGCCATTCGAGGTGGCGGTGAAGCTCGGCGCCGACACCGCCGAGGCGCTGCACTACGCGCACACGCGGCTCGACGAGGGCGGCGGGCCGCTCGGGGTGGTGCACCGCGACGTGTCGCCGCACAACTTGATGGTGACGTACGAGGGCATCGTGAAGGTGCTCGACTTCGGCATCGCGAAGGCGGCGCAGCGGCGGGCGGTGACCGAGACCGGGCAGATGAAGGGCAAGCTCGGGTACATCGCGCCCGAGCAGGCGCGCGGCGAGGCCGTCGATGCGCGGGCCGACCAGTTCGCGCTCGGCGTCGTGATGTTCGAGCTCGTGACCGGCACGCGGCTGTACGAGGCCGGCGCCAGCGAGTGGGACCTGTTTCGCAAGGTGGCCGCGAGCTCCGAGCCGTTCGAGTCGCCGCACGCGCGGAACCCGGCGGTGCCCGAGGCGCTCTCTCGCGTGATTGCGCGGGCGATGGCGCGCGACCCGGCGGCGCGGTTCGAGAGCGTCGAGGCCTTTCGGCTCGCGCTGCTCGAGACGGTGCCGGCGCTGCCGACGTCGGCGCAGCTGGCGGCGCTGATGCAGGAGCTCTTCGCCGAGGGCATCGCGGGCCAGAAGACGCTCGTCATGCAGCTGCGCGCGACGAAGACGAGCGCGCCGGCGGTCGTCGAGCAGCCGCGGCGGCGCGGTCGGGCGTGGCTCGCGCTGGTGGCGGTGGTGCCGGTGGTGGGGCTCGCGGCGTTCATGCTGCGGCCGAAGCCGGTCGCGCCGGTTCGGGCGGTCGTCGAGCCGGTGGTGGTGAAGGCGCCCGAGCCGGTCGAGGTCGCCGACGCAGGTGCGCCCGAAGTCGTGGAGGAAGAGCCGGTGAAGCCGGCTCCGCGGCCGGCGAAGAAGCACGAGGCGAAGAAGGGCACGCTGACGCTGAAGACGAAGCCGTGGAGCGAGGTGTTTCTCGGCGCGCGCCGCCTCGGCGAGACCCCGCTCGTCGAGGTTCCGCTGCCGGCCGGCACCCACCGGCTCAAGCTCGTGAACCCGCAGAGAGGAGCAGCCACGTACCTCACGGTCGAGGTGGTGGCGGGGCAGCTGACGACGAAGAGCCTGACGCTCGAGTGAGGGCGAGGCGGGTCAGGGTTACCCCAGTGGGTCGGGGCTGCCCCACCCGCAGCCGGCTGATCACGCGCGGCTGCGCGTGGGCACCGGCTTGCAGCCCGAGCGTCAATGGCCGAAACCGCGCGGGCGGCGCTCTTCAGTGCTCGCGGCTTTCGCACGTACCTGCTCGCGGCGTTCGGGGGGCTGGCGGTCACGCTGGTCGTGACCATCGGCTACGCGCACAACCGGCGCCTCGAGCAGGCGCTGACCACAGCGACCGACCACGAGCTGCGGCTGACGGCAGAGAGCCTCACCCAGCAGCTCGACGACGCCGTGGCGTTTCACACCCTCGTGCTCGAAGCGTTCGCCGCGCTGATCGAAGCGAACGCGCCAGATCTCGACCACGACGCCCTGAAGCGCACGCTCTTCAGCCACTCGTCGCGCTTCGGTGAGATCGGCGTCTTCTACGTCGCGAACGCCGAAGACATCGCGGTCTTCTCGGACTCGCCCGACAGCCGCGGCTATTCGATCGAAGGCACCTGGTACGGCGACCGCGAGTACGTGCGCGACATGAAGAAGGCCAACGACACCGTCGTCGGCGGCGTTCAGCTCGGCCGACGCACGGGCGCCCCCGGGCTGCCGCTCGCGACGCCGCTGCATCGACCGGGCGGTGCGGCCGCCGGCTACATCGCCGAGACCCTCAGGCTCGATCAGTTTCAGAAGATTCTGCGCCGCGCGATGGAGCAGGTGCCCGAAGGGCGCGCCGTGCTGCTCGACACGAGGGGCCGCGTCATCGCGCTGACCGATCGCACCGACTCGGCGGTGCAGCCGTTCGGCGTGCACCCGCTGTTCACCCCTCCCGTCGAGCGCTCGACGCTGCGCTCGGCCTTCGACGAGGCGGGGCAGCAGGTTCGGGTCGCCACACACCGCGTGCCGCGACTGGGCTGGCACGTGTACGTGATGCAGCCGACCTCGGTGGTCGAGCGGCAGCTCGCCGCCGCCGGGCGCCAGACACTCGTCGGCGCGGGGGGCGCGCTGCTGCTGGCGCTCGTGGCGGCGCGCCTGCTGGCTGCGCTCCTGGCGCGGCCCGTGACGCGCCTCGCCGAGTACGCCCGATCGGCGCGCACCGACGCGGCGCTCGCGACGAGCCCCGCCCCCGAGCCCTGGGCGCCGGCTGAGGTGCAGCAGCTGTACTCGACGCTGCGAGAGATGGTCGGCCGCATGCAGCTCCACGCGCGTGACCTCGAGGAGCAGGTCGACGCTCGA
>JAEUJP010000650.1 GCA_016793725.1 Myxococcaceae bacterium
CGCCCGTCGCGCCCACCCACACCCGCCCGTTCGGCACCGTCACCGTGTTGCCGCCGCGCTGCCACCGCGCGCCGGCGTCGGCGACCACCGACGTCTCACGCTCGCCGCGCAGCGCCGCCACGCCGAGCCCCGCCGCCAGCACCGCCACCACCGCCAGCGTCGCGCGCTGCAGCCGCCGCCGCGCCGACACCCGCGCCTTCGCCTTGCGCCACACCGGCTCGACCCGCGACGCTTCGAACGGCGCCTCGGTGCGCTGGCGAAACCCGTCGAGCAGCGCGCGGCTGCGCCCATCGAGCGGAGTCGGCTCAACCATGGCGCGCCACCTCGGCCTCGAGCTCGCGACGCGCGTGGTGAAGCCGCGTCCACACCGTCTTCAGGGGTATGCCCAGCGCCTCGGCAATCTCGGGCCCCGTCAGGCCCTCGAGCTCGAACAGCACCAGCACCTCGCGCTTCTTCGCCGACAGCACGTCGAGGCAGCGGTGCACGAGCTGAAGCGCCTCGAGTCGCGCGTCGTGCGCCGGCACCTCGTCGTCGAGCAGGCCGAAGAAGGTGCGCAGCTGCCGGCGGCTCCGCGCGCGGCCTGCCACCTTCGCCGCCACCCCGAACAGCCACGCCCGCGGCGACCGCACGCCGGTCAGGTCGCTCGCGCGCTGAATCGCCACCATGAACACTTCCTGCAGCAGGTCTTCGACGTCGCAGCTCGCCCACGTCAGACGGCGAAGCAGCGACGCGACCCGCGGCCCGTGCTCTTCGTAGAGCGCGCGCACGTGCTCGAGCCCTTCGGCGTCGGCGTCGGCGACGGCGCTCGTCATGGCCAGCGTGGCGTTCACATGGGTTGGGTGCAGGGACCCGGGCCGAAGCTTCATCAGAAGACCCACCCCGCTCCGATCGACACGCTCGCGCTCACGGTGGGAATGACGATTTCGAACGGCGCAGAGGTCGTCGGGAACACGACCCGCTCTTCGAAGAGCCGCAGCTGCCCGCCGAGCGCGCCCGAGAGGAAGATGCGCGGGTGCACCCTCTGGCGCCACTCGAGCTGGGTCGCCACGGCCCCGGTGGCGCTGTGACGCCACTCGTTCATGAACGACTTCATCGTGAGCACGTACACCCGCGCTCCGACGCCGACGTAGAGGCCCGTCAGCGAGTCGTCGAAGGGCAAGAACCTGCGCCGCACCCACACCCCACCACCCGACAGCACCGCCTGAATGATGCCGCGCTCGCGCGGCGTTTCGGTCATCACCTCGAGCGCGAGGCCGTACGGCTCACGAAAGCCGAAGCCCACCGTCATCGAGAGCTGGCCCACCGCCTGCGCGTCGACGCCGAGCCCGAACGACAGCTGGGCTGCGAACCTCTGGCTCGGCCGCACCGGCGCAGGCGCCTCGACCCGCGCTCCCGTCTCGGCGACCACCACCGACGGAGGTGGGGGCGGCTCGCTCGCGGGCAGTGGAGGCTCCGAGACGATGCGCTCGGCGACCTCGAGCACCGGCACGGGCTCTGGCTCTGGCTCTGGCTCTGGCTCTGGCTCTGGCTTGGGCTCTGGCTTGGGCTCGGGTGCGGACAGGGGCACAGGCTTCGGCGCGACGCGCTTCGGTGGGGGCAGCTGGTCGAGCCACGCGCGAACGAGCGCCGAAATCGAGAGCGGCACCACGTCGCAGTCACCGGGCACCACGACGACGCGCCGCTGGCCCCGCACGGAGCCGTCACCGTCGAGCAGGGTGACGGCGAGGCCGCCCTCGGCCGCCGTGATGCGCACGAGGCCGGGTGTGGTGACGTCTTGCAGCGCAGTCGGGAGCGCGGAGCGCAGGTCGCACCCGGCCTCGGCCTGAATGTCGAGCCGCACCCCCGAGGCGGCCAGCGCCGCCAGCAGAACGAAATGCACCACAATCAAGCTAGTGCAGGCAGGGGGCCTGATGCTTCACGCGAGCACGTTTGGCTAAGCTTCGCGCCCGTACCCGATGTTCGACGACGCCTCCTACCGCGTGCGGCTCGAGGGCCGCGCCGAGCTGCTCGACGTGACGCTGCTGCGGTACCGGGCCCTCAAAGACATGCTCGGGGCGTTCACGTGGCGCCGCCGCCTGCGCCGCAACGGGCCGCTGTTGCGCGAGGTCATCGCGATGCAGCCGCGCGTCGACGAGGCGCTCGGCGTCGCGCTGAAGAAGGCCCGCGCCGAAGCGTGGCCGAAAGAGAGCGCCACCCTGCAGCTCGCCCAGGCCGTCGACGACCTGAAGAACGTCGTGTGGCGGCAGATGGGCAAGAAGCTCAAAGCGACGGCGCACCCGACGTTCAGCCAGCGCCTCGCGCAGCTCGAGCGGCTCGCCGTCGCGGGCCCGCGCCGCGTCTACCCCGGCGAGCGGTGGAAGGTGTCGCTCGAGGCGCTGCCGGCGTGGCTGCCCGAGCTCGAGACGCTGCGCGGCTTCGGCGAGGCGCTCGAAGAGCTGTTCAAGCGCCCGACGCTCGAGTCGCAGAAGCTGCCATACCAGGCTGACGAGCTCGAGCGGCTGCGGGCGCAGTGGGCCGACGGTGACAAGGCGCTCTTCTCGGTCTGGGAGCGCGTCACGCTCGTCGACACCACCCGCGGCATCGAGCGCAGCCTGCGCAAGCGGGCGCGGCGTGCTCCGATGAAGGCGCCGCGCAACGGGCCCGAGCTGCTCTTGCGCGCCGAGTTCTGGCGCACGCTGGCGCTCGCGAAGATGAGAGAGATTGCGAACGAGCGGGTGGCTCCGGTTCAGCTGACCGACGCCGAGCTGTTGCCCGTGGTGACCTGGCTCGCCGCGCGCGAGCAGAGCGACCTCGCGCGGCTGAGCGGCTTCGAGCCTGCGCGCGCGGCGGTGATTCAGCTGTCGGCCGAGCTGTGGCTGACGGTGCACCGCACGGGCAGAGACCCGTCGTTCTGGGAGCGCCTCTACGACCAGGCCTCGGCGGCCGACCAGTCGCTGAGCGCCGACGCCGACTTCGGGCGCCTGCGCGACAACGTGCGCCTCTTTCTCGCGGTCGCCACGGGCAGACCGTCGCGCCGCCCGCTCGAGCGCCCGAAGCGCCTGCGGCCCGTGCCGAGCACGCTCGCCGGCATGGTGGCCGAGCTGCGCGCGCGCGTGCTGGAGTCACCGCTGTAAGCGGTTTGAACATTTGTCGCGAAATGTTCCGCTCGGGCGGCGCCGATACCTCGGCATGCCATTGACTGTGGGCTCGAGGGGAGCTGCCGTACTGAAGCTCGAGCGCGAGCTGAAAGAGCGTGGCCTCTTGCGGGGGCCCGTCGACAACGTCTTCGACGCGCGCACCGCCGAGGCGGTGAAGAAGTACGAGCGCAAGAGCGGCTTCAAGGTCGACGGGGTGGTGGGCCAGCGCATCGCCGACCGCTTCGACCTGCCGGGCGCGAGCCAGAAGCCCGACGGCGAGGGCATCTTCGACGTGGTCAGCATGAACGTGAAGAGCAACCCCATCATGCGGCCGGGGCAGATGCAGCACGACGTGCGCAAGGCGGCGCGCATGGGCGACATCATCGGCTGGCAGGAAATTTCGCCCGCGAACTACCGCGCCGAGATTCGCAAGCAGAAGGGCTTCGACACCTTCATGCCCAAGGGGCTGCAGACGCCCATCTCGTGGCGCACGAGCGAGTTCGAGCTGCTCGACTCGGGCGTCGAGCGCATGCACGGCGGCAGGGCGGGCGTCTCACCGCACCGGCAGGTGGCGTGGGTGAAGCTGCAGAACAAAGAGACGGGCGAGGTGATGGTGCACATGAACACGCACCTCGTGAGCGGCGCGTGGAACTCGAAGAAGCAGCCGACCGACCCGTGGCGCCAGAAGATGTGGAAGCAGCACATCGAGAAGATGGGCAACCTCATCGAGCGCTTCGAGAAGAAGGGCGTGCCGGTCACCATCACCGGCGACTTCAACCGCAACCACTTCCGCATGTTCGGCGACGAGGTGAAGTACGACAGCGGCATTCGGGCCGGCACGCACGGGCGCTCGACGCTCGACTACGTGATGAGCACGCGGCACGCCGAGCTGTCGAAGGTGAACACGCGCGTCGACCGCGGCTTCGAGTCTGACCACAACGCGGTGGTGGTGCGGTACGACCTCGACTGAGGTCTTCGCTAGGCGGCGGCGAAAATCTGGCGGAACACGCGCTCGCCCGAGTCGGAGTCGACGAACTGCACGCGCACGGTGTACGAGCCGGTCGTCTCGCGGCTCTCGAGTACGTTTGCGCGCGCCGAGTGCTCACCCGCGAGCACCTCGACGACCTCACCGACCGCGTCACCGACGGTGAACTTCGCGCCGCCTGGCGAGATGTCGCCGTACGTCGGCACCAGCGCGCCCCCCGGCGTGCGAATCATGAAGCCGCACTTCACCCTGATATGACGCCGGGCATCTGTCTGCTCGTCGCGCATCGGGGCCGGCTCTTCGCACAGCGCGCGCAAAAGGGTCAACTACACCTCCGCGCCACACTGTATTCCCAGCT
>JAEUJP010000692.1 GCA_016793725.1 Myxococcaceae bacterium
CTGGGCAGCGTCGACGAGGTCGGCGCGCGCGGCGATGAGGTCGCCGAGCTGCTGGTGCAGCTCGCTGCGGCGGGTGAGCAGCTGCACGCGCTCTTCGCCCTTCGCGACGTCGATGAGGCGGGTGATGAGCGTGCTGCGCTCGCGCGTGGTGTCTTGGGTCGCGGGCAGCAGCGAGAGCAGCTTCGTGGCGGCCCACGTGTCTTGCGGGTCGTCGTGCAGCATCGCGCGCAGCACTTCGATGGCGGCGTCGCCGCGGCCGAGCGTGAGCGAGCCCTCGGCGTACTCTTTGCGCGCGGCCTTGCGCTGGGCGCCCTCGAGGCGGGGCCAGAGCTCAGAGAGCAGGTCGACGAGCGACTCGAGCGCGCCGCTCTTGCGGTGCAGGCCGGCGAGCTCGAGCGTGGCCTCGACGTCGTCGGGCTTCTGCGCGACGTAGAGCGCGAGCAGGCGGCGGCCCGAGTCGAGCTGGCCCGAGGCGAGCGCGGCGAAGCCGGCCTTGCGCAAGAGGGCGAGGCGGTCGAGCTGGGCGCCGGCGACGTCGGGGTCTTTCGGGTCGGCCTCGAGCACGGCCTCGAGGTCGACGAGCGCGGTCTTGGGGTCGGTCTGGAGCTGCAGCTCGGCGCGGCGCAGCCGCGCGGGGATGAACGAGAGGTCTTGGCCGAGGGCGCTGGCGAGGTAGCCCTCTTCGCGCGAGCTGCCGGCGGCGAGCGAGGCGGCGCGAAAGAAGAGGCGCGCGGCCGGGCGGGGCTCTTTTTCCAACCCCGCGCGGCGGGCGAACAGCTTGGCGGCCTCGAGCTTCTCGCCGCGGTTGAGCTCGAGCTCGGCCATCGCCTCGAGGGCCTCGGCGGCGCGGTCGCCGGTGGGCGCGGCGTCGAGCGCGGCCGAAAGGCGCAGCACCGCGCCGGGGGTGTCGCCCGAGCGCAAGAGCGACTGGGCGCTCTTGAAGAACAGCGGGGCGGCGTCTTGGCCGCGGCCGGCCTGCAGCAGGGCCTGGGCGCGCGAGGCCCACAGGTCGGTGAGCTCGGGCGTCATGCCTGCCTCTTCGTAGAGGCTCTCGAGGCGGCCGGCGAGCTCGTCGTCGAGGCGGCGCAGGGGGAAGGCCATCGCGTAGTTCTCGCGTGCGCCATCGCGATCGCCGAGCAGGTCGCAGGCGCGGCCCAACCGCGCGCGCACCTCGGCGAGGCGCTCGGGGGCGGCGTGCTTCGGCAAGAGCGCGAGCACGTCTTCGAGGGCGCGGCGGGCGTTGAGCGGGCGCTCGCAGCGGAGCGACAGGTTCGCGAGCTCGAGCAGCGTGTTGGCCTCGGGGAACAGGCGCGCGGCCTTCTCGAGCGCGATGAGGGCTTCGCCGGCGCGGCCGAGCCTGGCTTCTTGAACGTTCGAGAGCTCGCGCAGGGCGGCGGCGGCGAGGCGCTTGTCGCCGGCGGCCTCGGCGGCGGTGGCGCGCTGCTCGAGCGCCCACGAGAGGCCGGCCCAGTCGTTGCGTCGGCGCTGCAGGGCGCACAGCTCGCCGAGGGCGGGCAGGTCATCGCGCTCGACCTTCAGCACCTCGGTGTACGCGTGGGCGGCGAGGTCGAGATCGAACGCGAGGTCTCGCGCGGCGACGGCGAGGCGGCGGAAATAACGAACGCGTTCTTTTGCGTCTTCGGCGAGCTCGGCGAGGGCCTTCAGGCAGCGGCAGAGCTGGCCACCGTCGCGGCGGCTCTCGGCGAGGGCGAGCATGCCTTCGAGACCGACGCGGTTCTTGGGGTCGGCCTCGAGGGCCTGGCTGAGCAGGCGGTCGGCCTTCTCGGGCTGGGCGAGGCGGCCGCGGTAGAGCTCGCCGGCCTCGGCCCACAGCGCAGCGCGGCGGTGCGGGTCCTCCAACACCGAGGCTGCCTTCTCTGCGGCGTCGGCGAGCTCGGCGGCCTTGCCGCTGGCGCGGTAGTACGGGAGCAGCTCGTCGAGCGCGGCGAGGTCGGTGGCTTTCAGCTGCAGCGCGGCCTCGAGGTGCTCGCGGGCGCGGGCGGGCTCGCCGAGCTTCGTCTTGAAGAGCCGCGCGAGGGCGTGGTGCGACTGGTGCGCGGCGGCACGTATTTCGTCGGTGCGCGGCGCGGGCCCGGCGAGCTCGATGGCCTGCTGGTAGCCGCTGACCGACTCTTGCAGCTTGCCCAACGACTCGGCGACGCGGGCGCCGAAGTAGAGCGGCTCGGGCTCGCCGGGCAGGAGCGACGCGGCCTCGCGGTAGCGGAGCAGCGCGTTTTCGGGTTGTTTGAGGCCGAGCTCCCAGACCTTGCCGGCGAGCATGTTGGCGCGGCCGATGCGGTCGACCTCGTGGCGGGCCATGGCGACCTCACGCAGGCGGTCGACCGACTTGATGGCGCGCAGGTGCTCGCCGCTCTGAAAGCAGAGCTCGCTGAGCTGCATGAGGGCGTCGGGGTGGTCGGGCGAGAGGCGCAGCGCAGCTTCGCAGTGCAGCCGGGCGCCGGCGACGTCGTCTTCGGTCTGGGCGGCGAGGCGGGCGAGCTGAACGTGGGCGTCGGCGGCCTCGGCGGGGTCGCGCGCGAGGGCGGCGAGGCGGCGGTAGGCGCGCATGGCGCCGGCGCGGTCTTTGGCCTGGTCAGAGGCGCGGGCGAGCGCCTTCAAGCTCGGCAGATGGTCGGGCCGAATGCCGAGCAGCTCGTGCAGCGCCTTCGCGGCCATCTGCGGAGCGTGGTCGCGGCCCGCGCGGGCGCCGGCCTCGGCGGCGAAGAAGGCGCCGGCCTCTTCCTGGTTCCTCCGCGCGAGGTTGGTGAGGGCGAGGTAGCGCTCGGCGGCGCGGGCGAACTCGCCACGGCGCTCGCGCACGACGGCCTCGGCCCACAGCGCGGTGGCGCTCTTGTCTCTTCGCGCCTGAAGCGACGCGGCGATGTCGAGGGCGAGCTCGTGGGCGGTGGGGTCGGCGACGAGCAGGGTGAGCAGGCGCTCGGCGGCGAACGGGTGGGCCTCGTTGGCGTCGCCGAGCTTCAGGTACTGCTCGCGGGCCTCGCGCAGGCGGCCGGCGGCGAGCGCTTCTTCGGCGTCGGCGAAGGCGCGGGCGCCCTCGAGGGTGAGCAGCAGCTCTTCGTCGGGCGTCGCGGGCGGGGGCAGGCCTCCGGCGGCGAAGCGCAGGCGCACGCCCTTCGACGAGACGCTGGCCTCGACGAGGCGGGCGTTGTCGAGCGACGGCATCTTGTAGCCGCGCGCGACGGCGGCGGCCTCGACGAGGGGCGGCAGAATACGTGTCGAGAAGCCGTTGGCGCCGCGGCGCTGAACGTCGGGGAGCACGTCGAGCTCTTTGACGGCGTCGCTGATGAGCGCGGGGATGCGGGAGGCGGGCGTGGGCGCGTACGCGTAGAAGCGAACGTCGTAGAGGTAGACGGCGAGCGAGTCGCCGTCGCCGTCGAACGACATCTTGAACGTCAGCGCCGCGCGCTCGGGGCCGCGCAGGCGGGCCTGGGCCTCGAGGTAGCCGGGGCGAAAGTGGAGCTTCAGGTCGTCGAGGTCACCGAGCTTCGCGCCGAGCTCCTTCACCTTGCGGGCGACGACCTCGGCGTCGACGGTGAGCTCGAGAAAACCGAAGTCGAGCTTCTTGCGCTGGTACTTGCTGGCGCCGCCCGAGACGTTGAAGGGGAAGGTGACGTCGGGAATCTGCAGCGCGAAGTCGACGACGACGACGCCGGGCGCGACCTTCAGCTCGGGAAAGCCGACGAACGCCCGTCGATCGACGAGGCGCAGCTCAGGACCTTGAGTCCGTTCGGCTTTTTTCTCACTGCCTTCAGCCATGAAGAGGTCGCGAGGGTAACACCTCGATGTAGGTGTCTAAAGTTTCCCGCGCTGAGCTTTCAGCGCGAGCGGTGCATCTATGCGGAGGTGACCGCCAGGAACACCTCATGTGTACTGATGTGTGTGGCGCTTCTGGCGTGTGAAGGGCGAATCGCCACGCCGCCGGCGAAGGTCATCGACAACGAAGAGGTGGTGCGGGGCGGAGGCGGAGACAAGGCGTGCAAGCCAGAGGTCGAAGCGGCGCCGCCGCGGCGAATCTGGCTGCTGTCGAACACGCAGTACCGCGCGACGATTTCAGCGTTGTTTCCGTCGCCGGCGACTTCCGGCCTCGAGCTCGTACCCGAGGCCGAGCAGACGTACCAGGGCACGCAGGCCGAGCTGATGCGGCTGGGCCGCAGCGCGGTGCCGCGGGTGATGGCGAACGCCGACACCATCGCGGCGCACGTGCGGGCGAACCTGGCGAGCTACGTGACGTGCAACGTCGAACAAGAGGCGTGTCTCACGACGTTCTTGGAGACCTTCGGCACGCGGGTCTTCCGCCGGCCGCTCGACGTCGACCAGAAGGCGGGGCTCACCGAGGTGTACCGGGCGGGCAGAGAGACGAGCGGCGCGCGCGGGTTCGAGCTGGTGGTGTCGGCGATGCTGCAGTCGGCGGCGTTTCTCTACCGGTCTGAGGTGGGCACGACCGACAACGCGCCGGCCGGCGAAGCGCAGCTGTCGGCGTACGAGCTGGCCGAGCTGCTCTCGTACTCACTCACCGAGGCGCCGCCCGACGCCGACCTGCTGGCGCTGGCGGCGAACGAGACGCTGTTCGACCCGGTCGTCTATGGCGCGCAGCTCGAGCGGCTGGCGGCGACTCCGGCGGGGCGGCGGGTGCACGCGCGGTTCGCCGAGGTGCTGCTGTCGGGCAGCAGCGTGGCGCGCATCAGCAAAGACGTGCGGCAGTTTCCCCAGTTCGGGCCCGAGCTGGCGGCCGACATGAGAGAAGAGGTGCGGCTGTTCGTCGAAGACGTGGCGGCGTCGAGCGAGCCGAGCGTGGCGCGGCTGCTGACGTCGAAGACGGGCTTCGTGAACGAGCGCACGGCGCCGCTGTACGGGCGAACGGTGACGGGCGGGGGCTTTCAGCGCGTGACGCACGACTCGCCGCACCGCATCGGCATGCTGACGACGCCGCTGTTCGCGGCGGTGTACTCGCAGCCCGACCACGTGGTGCCGACGGCGCGCGGCCGGTTCGTCTACAACCAGGTGCTGTGCCGCACGATGGCGACGCCGCCGACCATCGACCCGGCGCTGCCGGCGGCGAACCCGTCGCTCAGCCCGCGCGAGCGCCTCGCGGTCATCGAGCAGAACGCGAGCTGTGCGAGCTGCCACCGCATCGCCGACCCGATCGGCTTCGCGTTCGAGCGGCTCGACCCGATCGGCGCCGAGCGCGACCTGGTGAAGGGCAAGCCGATCGACACGAGCGGTGAAATTCGCAGCTCGCTCGAGACCGACGGGGCGTTCGACGACGTGACGGGGCTGGCCGAGCGGCTGGCGCAGAGCAACGAGGTGCGCGACTGCTTCGCGACGCAGTTCTTTCGCTTCGCGCAGGGGCGCGCGACGGGCGAGACCGACGGCTGCCGGCTGACGGCGGTGCGCGAGCAGGTGGCGGCCGAAGGCGGCACGCTGCCGTCGCTCGTGCAGGCGTCGCTGGGGCTCGAGGCGTCGGGGCGCACGCGGCGTGTGGTCGAATGAGAGAGGGCTCTTAAAACGTGATCTCGGTCAAAGACCTCGTCGGCCCGGACATGACGCGGCGCAAGCTGTTCGCGCTGTCGGGCAAGGTGGCGCTCGCGAGCTTTCTGCAGTCGGTGCTGTTCGAGCGGGCCGAGGCGCAGAGCGCGATACCCCGCCGCGTCATCTTTCTGCACTCGCACAACGGCGTGCAGCCGAGCGCGTGGAACATGACGAGCTCGGGCGGCATGGTGCAGCTGGGCGCGTCGTTCTCGGCGCTGAACGTGCACCGGGCGCACATCAACGTGGTCGAGGGCATGCGGTACGTGCACAGCGGGCCGATCACCGGGCACGTCGCGGGGGCCCCGTCGTTCTTGACGAACCAGCGCATCGACCCGTACGACCAGAACACCGAGTCGGCGCGCGCGGTGGGGCAGAGCCTCGACTACTACCTGGCGCGGCAGCTGGCGGCGCAGCTGGGGCTGGGCATCGACCTGCGCGGGCTCTTGCTGTCGATGTCGATGGGCGACCAGTGGGGCGGCGGCGAGTACATCACCTACGAAGGGTCGAAGCTGCCGGTGAAGGCGATCACCGACCCGGCGCGGGCGTTCGACAAGGCGTTCGCGACGGCGCCGCCGATCATGGGCACTCCCCGGTCTGATGCGGGCACGCCCGGCCCGGTCGACGCCGGGGTGTCTGACTACGCGCTGCGGCTGCGGGCGTACCGCGAGAAGAAGAGCGTCGCCGACTTCGTGAAGAAGGACTTCGAGTCGGTGCGCTCGAAGCTGTCGAAGGCCGAGCGCACGAAGGTCGACGAACACTTTCAGGCGGTGAGCGACATCGAGAAGGGGCTCCAGCCGCCCGAGATGATGCCGGTGCAGCCGCCTCCGGCGATGCCGCCGCCGGGCATGACGACTCCTTTTGAGCCGGGGCCGTGCGCTTCGTCGCGCACGGTGTACTCGAACGAGTCGGGCAACTTTCGGCGGTTCGCGCGCATCGCGCTCGAGGCGATGGCGTGCGGGCAGACGCAGGTGTCGGTGATTCGGCTGGTGGGCGGCAACGGCATCGGCAACGGCGCGCACCACGAGTGGCACCACGGCGAGGGCACGGGCGACCCGACCGCGCAGCACAACGCGGTGACGGCGTGGCAGGCGGGCGAGGTGGCGTGGCTGCTGGGCGAGCTGCTGGCGCGGCGCGAGAGCGGCGTGCCGATGCTCGACAACACGCTGGTGGTGTGGAGCAACGAGATTGGAATCGGCGGGTACCAGGAGCACGGCGGCACGCGGCTGCCGCTGATTCTCGCGGGCAGGTGTGGCGGGTACTTTGCGACGGGGCGGCTCGTGACGACGACGAACCGGTCGCACAGCCAGCTGCTGGTGAGCGCGGCGAAGGCGATGGGGCTGGGCAGCACGATGACGGGGTTCGGGAACATGACGGGCTGCGAGACCGGCGAGCTGGCCGAGATCAAGGCGTAGGGCCGACTGCGACTGCGACGCTGTCACCGACTCCGTTCGCCCTGAGCGAAGGCCGTAGGCCGCAGTCGAAGGGGGCTCGTGTTGCCTGCTCGAACCCGTTCGACTCCAGCGCTTCGCGCTTCGGCTCACGGCGAACGGAGTTTGCCCCTGCGGGGTCTCTGCGTTGCCGCTGCGCCGTCTCTACGGGCACGCCGGCAGCGTCGCGGCCGTGCACGTCGGCGGCGCGGTGCCGTGCAGCTTCGCCTCGCCCCACTGCACACCGAGGTCGACGTTGCGGTCGTAGATGTTGTTGTGCGCGGCGAGGCCGTCGGTGCACAGCGTGAGGTTCACGCCGTCGTTGCGCAGCTTCGGCACCACACACGCGGCCTCTTCACCGACCGGCATCACCGTGTCGAGCATGCCCTGCACGATGAGCACGGGGGCGCCGCCCGGGTCGTTCACGAGCAGGTCGGCGACGAGCCCGTCGTAGTACTTCTTGCCCGGGTCGCGGCACCCCGCGGTGCCGTCGACACACGCGAGAAACGTGGTGCGCAGCTCGTCGTCGATCAGGTCTCTGACGTGCGTGCGCGTCGACGGCAAGAACGCGCCGAGCCCGATGATGCACTGCTGCTCGAGCGCGTCGACCGTGCCCATGCGCGACGCCGCGGGAAACGCCTCGCCGCCCCGCCCTGCCCCGACGTAGTTCTCGTACCAGCCGTACTGCCGCAGCGCCGCCACCACCGGCTTCGTGTAGCCCTGCGCCACCGTCAGCGCGTCGGGGTTTCTGAACATCGACACGTAGCCGAACGAGTTGAGCCGCACGTTGTACTGCGGCGCGTACGCGATGACGGCGCTCAGCTCGCCGAACGTGCCGTACGTCTTCTCGAGCGCCTGCGACGACAGCACCGCCCCGCCGCCCTCGCTGTAGCCGACCATCACCTGCCGCCCGTCGAGCGCGCCCGGCTCGAGCAGCGCCGCGAGCGCCCGCGCGGCGTCGAGCATCGAGTACGCCGTGTCGTGGTTGTCGACGTAGCCGTGTGTGCCCGGGTTGCCGAGCCCCGCGTAGTCGGGCGCGATGACCGGGTAGCCCTTCTCGGCCCACGGCAGCGCCAGGCTGAACACACCGTTCATCTCGCGCGTCGGCGCGCAGCCGTCGGCGATGCCCACCGACGGGTGCCCGATGACCACCATCGGCGCCGGCGCTGCCCGCGGTGACTTCGGCAAGAACACCCGCGCCGTCGACGCGCCCGGCTGACCGTTGCCGCGCGTCGTGCGGTACGAGAGAAAGTACGTGTCGACCTGCGTCAGCCGCTGGTCGGGCGAGCAGGCGATGCGGGCGCCGAGCGCGAGGCCGCCGTCGGCGGTCGCTTCTGTCACCTGCGCGAACGTCTCGGCGCACGGCGTTCGCAGCGCGACCCGCGGCGCGCCGGCGTCGGCGGGCGGCGGCGGCCCTGCATCGGGCGAACTGCCGGAGTCGGGCGAGGCCAACGCGCCAGCGTCTTGAACGCCCGAGTCTACCGCGCCTGCGTCGACCGGCGGGGTACCCGAATCGACCGGAGCGGTCACCGGCACCGGGCCACACGCGACGACGAGCAGCAGCGGCCAGCACCGGACCATGCCCACTTTTTGTGCCAACTTTGACTTCAGAGTCAACACGCGGAGGCTTGGTCGGCGTTCAAGTACAGTGCGCGGCTCCGAATGGATGCACACGTCGTTCAGCTCGACCGAGACCACCCGGGCTTTCGTGACCTCGACTACCGGCGCCGCCGCGACGCCATCGCGCACCTCGCGCAGGTGCACCGCGCGGGCGAGCCGCCGCCGCTCGTCGACTACACCGAGGGCGAGCACGGCGTGTGGCGCACGGCGCTGAAGGCGCTCGCGCCGCTGCACGAGCGGTATGCGTCGCCGCTGTACCGCGAAGGCTGGCAGGCGGTTCGGCTGCCCGACGACCGCGTGCCGCAGCTGCGCGAGATCGGCGCGCGCCTCGGCGCCCTGCACGGCTTCGGCTACCAGCCCGCCGCCGGGCTCGTCACGCCCCGCTTCTTCATGGAAAACCTCGCCGAGCGTTGGTTCATCTCGACGCAGTACATGCGGCACGAGTCGATGCCGCTGTACACGCCCGAGCCCGACGTCATTCACGAGCTCGTCGGCCACGCTCCGCTGCTCGCGACGGCGCAGCACGTCGAGGTGAACATGCTCTTCGGCCGCGCGACGAAGGCGAGCGATGACGCCGTGGTCGAGGGGCTCATTCGCCTCTACTGGTACGGCCTCGAGTTCGGGCTCTCGCGCGACGGCGGGCAGCTGCGCGCGGTCGGCGCGGGCCTGCTCTCGTCGTTCGGCGAGCTCGGCCGCTTCGAGAGAGAGTCGAAGCTCGTGCCGTTCGACGTCGAGACCGTGAAGCGCACCGCGTTCGACCCGACGCAGTACCAGTCGACGCTGTTCGTCGCCGAGAGCGAGCAGGCGCTGCTCGAGACGCTGCGGCGCGCGCTGGAGCCGCTGGCGCGATAGCCGCTAAGGTTCGCTTCGTGGGCGCCTTCAGAAATGCAGCCTGTACCCTTCTTCTGCTGGCGCTCGCGTCGTGCCAGTGCGGGGCGCCGTGCGCGTCGCAGCTCGACTGCGGCGCCGGTCAGGTGTGCAGCTCGGGCACCTGCGTCGGCGTCGCGGCGGGCGGCTCGGGCGGCTCTGGCGGCTCGGGTGGCACGGGCGGCTCGGGTGGCTCGGGCGACGGTGGCCGCGCCGGCGGGAGCGCGAATGCGGGCGGCAGCAACACCAACAACCCCGACGGGGGCCCGTGCATCCCCCAGATTGTCGCCACGGTGCGCGACTTTCAGGCGTCGCACGCCGACTTCGAAGACTTTCTCGGCTCGAAGAAGGGCATCGTGCAGACGAGGCTCGGCGCCGACAAGAAGCCCGTCTACGGCCCCGAGCCCGCGAGCGCGCCGGTCGTGACCAGCACGCAGGCCAACTTCGATCAGTGGTACCGCGACGTCGCCGGCACCAACCAGAAGTTCATGGTGCCGCTCGCCCTCACCGAGCCGAGCCCGCGCCGCTTCGTCTACGACAACCCGAACTTCTTCCCCGTCGATGGCCAGGGCTTCGGCAACGAAGGCAACAACCACAACTTTCACTTCACCACCGAAATTCACGGCGAGTTCACGTACGAGGGCGGCGAGAGCTTCACCTTCCGCGGCGACGACGACGTCTGGGTGTTCGTGAACGGCCGGCTCGCCCTCGACCTCGGCGGAGTTCACGGCGCCGAGAGCGGCACCATCGACTTCGACGCCCAGGCCGCCACGCTCGGCATCTCGCGCAACAACAAGTACCCGCTCGACGTCTTTCACGCCGAGCGCCACACCACCGAGTCGAACTTTCGCATCGAGACGACCATCGGGTGCCTGACGCCCATCACCATCAACTGAGGTGGGGTTGATGGCGACCTTATTTCTATAAGTTGCGTCAGGCTTTGGCCTTGTATTAGTCGGCATGGGTATGGACCCGACCGATGAACGTCTCGTCGCGCTGCTTCAAGAGAACGGCCGCGCCACCCAGCTCGAGCTCGCGAAAGAGATCGGGCTGTCTCAGCCGGCGACCGCCGACCGCATTCGCAAGCTCGAAGACCGCGGCGTGATTCTCGGCTACGCGGCTCGCGTCGACGCCACGAAGCTCGGCAAAGACGTGACGGCCTTCGTCGGCGTCAGCATCGAGCACCCGAAGTACTTCGATGCGTTCGCGAAGAAGGTGCTCGCGCACAAAGACGTGCTCGAGGCCCACCGCGTCGCCGGCGCCGACTCGTACCTGCTCAAGGTGAAGACCTCGAACACGGCGTCGTTGGACAAGCTGCTCGTCGAAGAGCTGCGCACCATCGCCGGCGTGACGCGCACGAACACGACCATCGTTCTGTCGTCGGTGAAAGAAAGCACGGTGGTGTCGCCATGACGCTCACGCTCGCCAGGCGCACGTCTCGCGTCACCACGTCGGCGGTGCGCGAGATTCTCAAAGTCGCCGAGCGGCCCGACGTGCTGTCGTTCGCCGGCGGCCTGCCCGCGCCCGAGCTGTTCCCCGTCGCCGAGATCGCCCGCGCCCACGCCGCCGTGCTCGAGCGCGACGGTCAAGCCGCGCTGCAGTACAGCACCACCGAGGGCTTCGGCCCGCTGCGCGAGCACATCGCCGCCGACTTTCGCCGGCGCGGCGTCGCGGCCGACGCGGGCGACATTCTCGTCACCACCGGCTCGCAGCAGGGGCTCGACCTCGCGGCCCGCGTGCTGCTCGACCCGGGCGCCGTCGTCGTCGTCGAGAACCCGAGCTACCTCGCCGCGCTGCAGGTGTTCGCCGCCGCCGAGGCGCGCGTGGTGCCGGTCGCGTCTGACGACGACGGCATCGACGTCGCCGCGCTCGCCGCCGTGCTCGCCCGCGAAGACGTGCGACTCATCTATCTCGTGCCGAACTTCCAGAACCCGCGCGGCACGACGCTGAGCGCGCTGCGCCGCCAGGCCGTGATGAGCCTCGCGCAGGCGTGGCGCGTGCCGGTGCTCGAAGACGACCCGTACGGCGAGCTGCGGTTTCGGGGTGCAGCGCTGGCTCCGCTCGCCTCGCTCGACGAGGCGGGCCTGGTGATCTCGCTCGGAACCTTCTCGAAGACGCTCGCGCCGGGGCTGCGGCTCGGCTGGGTGCACGCCGCGCCCGCGCTGATGAAGCACCTGGTGGTCGCGAAGCAGGCGGCCGACCTGCACTGCGGCTCGCTCGCGCAGCGGGCGACGGCCGAGCTGCTCGCGACGTTCGACTTCGCGGCACACCTCACCACGCTGCGCCGCGTCTACGGCGAGCGGTGCGACGCGATGCTGGGCGCGCTCGAGCGGCACTTCCCCGCCGGCACGCGCTTCACGAGGCCCGACGGCGGCCTGTTCGTGTGGGCCGAGCTGCCCGGCGACGTCGACACGGGCGAGCTGCTCGAGACGGCGGTGCACGAGAAGGTGGCGTTCGTGCCGGGCGCGCCGTTCTTCGCCGGCGAGCCGCGGCGCAACACGCTGCGGCTCAACTTCTCGAACCGGCGACCCGAGCTGATCGAGGCGGGCATGGCGCGGCTGGGCGGCGTGCTGCGTGAGTTTGCACCGCGTCAGCCGGTGCGGGGTCTTGCAGGGTGACGTGTCGACCTCTCGCATCTTCCTGATCTCATTGGCGGTGGTGGTGACCTCGGGCTGCACCGCCCACCTGCGCCCGAAAATCGAGGTGCCGCAGGCGCGGCCCGACAAGCTGAAGCTGCGCGCCGCCCTCGTCGTGCCCGAGGGCCTGGAAAAGAAGAGCGACGACCTCGGCAGCTTCGACGGCCTCGGCTCGTACGCGGTCGACACCGGCGAGTCGGTGCTGCCGGCGCTGAAGGACCTGCTGAAGAACACGTTCGAGTCGGTCGACGTGGTGAAGAAGGCCGACCTCGCTCCGAACGCCGACGTCATCTTGCAGGTGAAGGCGCTGAAGGTCGTGCACCCGTCGGGGCGCTCGAACGACTTCGCGCTCAGGTTCGACCTGCGCACGACGGTGACGAAACAAGACGGCGTGCAGGTGATCGACGCGTCGTACACCGAGGGCATCGAGGGCCAGAAGAAGCCCGCGGTGCGCGAGGCCATCGTCACGCCGACCGAGACCACCATCGCCGCGACGCTGGCGAAGCTGTCGAGCGATCTGCGCAAGAGCCTCGGGCCTCCGGAGCCCGAGCTGCCCCTGCCCGCCGAAGCCCTGGCCGCCTCGCCGGGCTCGCCGAAGAAAGACTTCTCCGACTTCCCCGCTCCGCCGCCGCCACCCGCGAGCGAGACGCCGCCGGTGGCTGCAGCGCCGGCGCCCACACCCCCTGCCGCGCCGGTCTCAGAGCGGCCGTTCGCGAACGAGCCGCTGGTGGCGGCGAAGACGGCGCCCCCCGTGAAGACCGGCGGAGGCAGCCGCATCGCGCTGCTGTCGATGGGCGCGCTGGCGTTCGCGGGCTCGTACCTCGCGCCGCCGCTGATGATGACGATGCGCTCGCTGCCCGGCGGCAACCAGGAGCTCGCGTGGCTGCCGTTCGTCGGCTCGCTGCTGGCGACGCAGTGGAACCCGTACACCTCGACTGATCAGACGACCCTCGCGCTCAGCATCGCGAGCAGCGCCGGCCAGGTGGTCGGGCTCGCGCTGATCGCGGCCGGTGTGTTCGTCGGCGGCGGCAGCGCATCGCCGGCGTCGGGGGTGACGGTGGCTCCGACGTTGACGCCGAGCGGCGTCGGCGTGCTGGTCGTACACTGACCAACGGCGTCGATGCTTCTGGTCGCTGCGCCCCCGTTTCCGCGCCAGAGGCGCGATACGTTTTTTGCGCAAGGTGTTCGCCGGTCGGGTCAAGGCGGCGATGCTCCTGTTCGCTGCGCTCTCGCTCCGCTCCCGTTTCCGCGCCAGAGGCGCGATGCGTCGCGCCCTCCCTCTCATCGCTCTTCTCGGTTGTGCCTGTGGTGGCCAGCTGCCGCCGGCCGTCTGTGGCCCCTCGAACTGTGTCGGCTGTTGTTCGGCCGACGGTACGTGCGAGGGCGGTGATGCGCCGACCGCGTGTGGCAGCAACGGGCTCGGCTGCTCGGCGTGCACCGGGGGCAAGCTGTGCGTGGCGGGGCAGTGTACGACGTCGATTCCCGGCCCGACGGGCACGGGCGGCTTCGGCGGCACGGCGGGCGGGTCTGCGTCGGCTGGCGGCGGCGGCAGCGGCACCGCGGGCAGCAGCGGCACCGCGGGCAGCGGCGGCACGGGCGGCACCGCCGGCGGCAGCGGAGGCTGCATTCCCTCGAGCTGTCAGGTGCTCGGCAAGAACTGCGGCACCATCGCGAACGGCTGCGGCGGCGCGCTGAGCTGCGGCACGTGCCCGAGCGGGCAGGCGTGTGGCCTCACGAACGTGTGCGAGTGCCGGCCGAAGTCGTGCAGCGAGCTCGGCAAGACGTGCGGCATGGTGAACGACGGCTGCGGCACGTTCATCAACTGTGGCACCTGCTCGAGCGGCACCACCTGCGGAGGAAACGGCGTACCGAACACCTGCGGCTGCACCCCGACGACGTGCGCGGCCCAGGGCAAGAACTGCGGCGACATACCCAACGGGTGCGGCGCGTACATCAACTGCGGCTCGTGCTCGGGCTCACAGACGTGCGGCGGCAGCGGGCAGTCGAACGTGTGCGGCTGCACGAGCGCGACGTGCGCGCAGCTCGGCAAGAACTGCGGCACGGTGAGCGTGGGCTGCGGGCAGACGGCTTTCTGCGGCGCGTGCTCGGGCTCGCAGACCTGCGGCGGCAGTGGCCAGGCGAACGTGTGCGGGTGCGTGCCGAAGACGTGCGCGCAGCTCGGCAAGAACTGCGGGCAGGTCGACAACGGGTGCGGGCAGGCGATCAACTGCGGCAGCTGCGGCAGCGGGCTGTCGTGCGGCTTTGGCGCGGTGCAGAACCGGTGCGTGAGGCCGGCGTACGTCATCGACAGCCAGGGCACGTGGCTCAAGCGCGTGCACTACGACCCGACCATCGGGTACCAGGGCCCGTGCAACGTCGAGTCGACGTCGAACTGCTCGAACGGGCTCACGCCGGGCAACTACATCTTCTTCACCGGCGATGCGGGCACCGTCTACCAGTCGTGCGACCTGCCCGGGCTGAACGGGCGGTTCTTGTTCACGAGCGCGTACTGCAATTGATGATTGACGCTCGAGCGCGTCGGCGCGCCTGGCCAACGTGGATGCGGCGGTCGTCTGCTCGCGCGGTCGCCCTCATGGGCCTGGTTGGCCGGGTGTGTCCCACGTGTTGACCTGAGCACCAATTTTGGTGCTTCGCCGTCGATGCCTGACACACCCGAAACCCTGCGGGGGTCAGGGCGACTCCACGGCGCGGAAAGCCCGTCGTCGCCTGTCGGCCGGCGCGTTCGGCGACCGCCGCTGAGCTTTCGAGCGCTCAGCCGCCGCCGTCGCTCGCTGCCGCGCGCCTGGCCTCACGCCGCTTCGGCGCCTCGCGCGCACACTTGTCGAGCTGCGCCTTCACCATCTCGTACGGCAGCCCGAGCTCGAGCTTGAACGAGTCGCCGCCCTTCTCGGGCGCGAGCACGCGCGACAGGTCGAGCACGTCGGCCGCTTCTTTTTCGCCCTTCGCCATCGCCCGCGCGCGCGCCGCGGCGATCGCCCCGCCCATCATGCGCCGCAGCTCGTCGACGCGCTGTGCATCCATACCCTTCACGTCGGCGACCATGCCGACGTCGTGCATCGCGTCGACATGCAGGTCGACCGACTTCGCGGCGCTGCGAATGAGCTCGGCGAGCTGGGGCTCGGTGTCGCCGAGCGCATCGGCGAACGCCGCCGGCTTCAAGACCCCGTACAGCTCGCCGTACGCATCGGAGCTCTTCAGCACCGGCTGCTCGCCCGCCGCAACCCTGCCCTCGAGCCGATCGATCGCCTGCTTCACCTCTTCGCGCGTGCCGATGAGCGCCGCCTGCCCGCGCCAGAACCCGTACGTGCGCTCGCTGCCGTCTCTCGACGACGTCGTCGTCAGCTGCGCCTCACCGTACCTCTCGCCGCCGCCCAGCCCCGTGATGCCGGTGAAGTCACCGGTCAACATCAGCGTGTCGTCGAACATCGACACGCGATCGAGCTGCGTCAGCGGGTCGAACCCGGCATCGCGCACGCGGCCGAGCGCCTCGGGCGCGCCTGCCGTGAAGCACGCGATCAGCGCCTCACCGAGGTCGGAGTTGCGCAGCGCGTTCGCCTCGACCACGACCGCGACCTCTTTCACGTCGGGCGGCAGCGCCGCGAGCATCGGGTCGGCCGGCCGCGGAGGTGGCGCGCCGGGCGGCGGGGGCGGCGGCTCGGGGTGCGCCGGCTGCGCGCCCACGCGGGACACCGCGCGCGCCCGGTCTTCGTCGTCGGCGCGCCGCGGCATCTTCACCTGCTTGAACTGCACGGTCTTCGGCGGCTCGCCGCCCGACGTGAGGTACGCACCCGCCACCAGCAGCAGCACGGCGGCCACGAGGTAC
>JAEUJP010000706.1 GCA_016793725.1 Myxococcaceae bacterium
TCGGTCAGCGACTCTTTGAGCGCCAGCTCGCGACCGAGCTCGCGGTCGAACACGCGCCACACGCGGCCGAGGCCCCCGCGCGCGTGCTCGGCGATGAAGACGTAGCGCTCCTGCGAGCGCGGCGGCAGCGCGGCCTCGGGCTCGGCGCCCGCCCGGTCTTCGCGCACCTGCGACTCGGGAATCGTGCGGTTTGGAGTGCCGTCGCTCAACGCTGCGTGCAGGCTTTACCCTAATCTCGCGAGCGTGATCGCTGCGCTCGCGACCGTGCTGCTCGCCTCCGCTCCCGCCGAGCTCGCGTACGACCTGCGGGTCGACGTGCCGCTCACGGCGACCCTGGGCGCGTGGTGGCTGGCCAGCGAGACCGTGCTCAAGCGCGAGCTCGCTCCGGCCGCCTGCCGCTGGTGCGCGACGAACGGCTTCGACGAGGCCGGGCGCGGCCTGCGCGCGGCGCCCGACGGCGTGAAGCCGGCCCGCGTGACGAGCGACGTGCTCGCGTTCGCCGTGATGCCGCTGGGCGTGCTCGCCGCCGATGCCCTGCTCACCTGGCGCGCCGGCGGCGACTGGCGCGACACGCTGGTCGACCTGCTGCTCGTCGCCGAGGCGGTGATGGTGAGCCAGACGGTGAACCAGACCGTGAAGCTCATCGTCGGCCGCGAGCGGCCGTTCGTCTCGGCGCTCTCGCCGGCCGACAAGCCGCTCACCGACGAGCCCGACGACAACAACCTCTCGTTCTACTCGGCGCACGCGAGCACCGCGTTTTCGCTCGTCACCGCGGCGGCGACGATCGCGCGCGCGCGCGGGTACCGGCACTGGTGGGTGGTGCTCGCCGCAGGCCTGCCGCTCGCGGCCACCACCGGCGTGCTGCGCATCGTGGGCGACAAACACTGGGTGACCGACGTGCTGACCGGGGCCGCGCTCGGCTCGCTCGTCGGCTTCGCGATGCCCTTTCTGTTTCACCGCCCGGTGCACGTGGGGCCGGTCGAGGCCGAGCTCTCGGCAGCGGGTTCGGGCTTCGCGCTGACGGGCCGGTGGTAGCGTCGCGCCCGTGCTCGCCACCCTGCTCGCCCACCTCGTGCTGTCGACCGACCCCGCCGTCTGCCTGCCGACGCCCTCGGCGCTGAAGCGCTTCGGCGACGAGTCGGTCACCGCCTTTCAAGAGGCGCGCGCCGTCGACGACCCGAAGGCCCCGAAGTTCACGGGCGCTCCGGCCGACGCGCACCTGGTGCTGCGGGTCATCTGGGCCGCCGCGGGGAACAAGCAGCCCCTCAAAGCGTTACGCCCGCTCATGGAAGACTCGTTCACCTGGAGCTTCGGCGGTGACGCCGACGCCGATCAGGCGGTCTCGGAGTGGGCCAAAGACCCGAAGCTGCCGCAGGCGGTGCGCGCGGCGCTGAGCGGCAAGTGCAAGACGACGAAAGACAGTCTCACCTGCGAACCGAAGAAGCCGGGCCCGCGCCTGGTGCTCGAGAAGAACGAGGGCTGTTGGCGGTGGTCGGCGTTCGTCGCGGGCGACTGAAGCCCGCTTGAAAGGTGTGAGGCTTTCGTGGCAACTGAAGGCATGATGAAGCTGCTCCCCCGCGTCGTGGTGTTCGTGCTCGTGCTCGGGGCGAGCGTCGGCTGCGATCAGGCCACGAAGGTGCTCGCGAACGAGTCGTTGAAGGGCGCGCCGGCGCGCATCTACCTGGGCGACCTGTTTCGGCTGCAGTGGGCGACCAACGAGGGCGCGTTCTTGTCGCTCGGCTCGAGCCTCTCGCCCGAGGCGCGCTACTGGGTGCTCACGGTCGCGGTGGGGCTCTTGCTGCTGGCCATCACCGTCTACTCGCTCGCGAGCGCGAAGCTCGATGGTTGGCAGGTGGCGGGCTACGCGCTCATCGCGGGCGGTGGGTTCTCGAACTGGGTCGACCGCGCGCGGTTCGACGGGCGCGTCGTCGACTTCATGAACATGGGCATCGGCCAGAGCCTGCGCACGGGCATCTTCAACGTGGCCGACCTGGCGATTCTCGCGGGCATCGGGGTGCTGCTCGTCGTCGGGCACCAGCAAGAGAAGCGCGCGAAGCTGGCAGCGGCGGCTGCGGCTTCCGCCGAGAAGCCCGCCACGTGAGAGCGCTCGGCCTGGTCTGTCTCGCGGCGTGCGCCTGCACGAGCGCACGCCTGCAGATCGGCGGGGGGCTCAAGGTCACGGCCCCCACACCGGTCGTGGTGCTCGACGCGAGACCCGAGGTGGTGTCGGGGAACATGGCGACCTCGCGCACCGGCGTCGAGCTCGCGGCGGGGGGCGTCACCTCACCGCGCCTGACGAAGGGCGCGGTGCCGCTCGCGCACCAGCTGGTGAGCCACCTGAAAGAGCTGCGCTACGAAGACGGCGAGCTGTTCATCGAGCGCGAGGTGCTGCCGTCGGCCGACCCGGCGGTGGCGCGGTTCACCGCGGCGCCGCGCGACGAGGGTGAGCAGGTCGGGCTGTTGTTCGTCGTGCACGTCTGGGAGGCCACGGTCGTGGGCCAGGTGCGCAGCCTGAAGCACGACGTGTCGCTCGAGGTGATCGACGCGTCGAAGCGGGTGGTGGCGTCGAGCCGCACGTCGGGCAACGGCGACGTCGCGTTCGAAGAGCTGCCGGCGAACGCCGAAATTCTCTCGAAGCTGCTGAACGAGCCGCCGATCGTCGAGGTGCTGTCGCGCCCGCCGGCGGCGACGGGTGTCGCATCGGGTGGGTAATGTGCGTGCCGCCTCGCTCACCCTGAGCGGAGGCACGCGAAGCGGGCCGGAGTCGAAGGGGCGCCCGAATGGACGTGCACGGGCGCTTCGACGGGTTCCCGCTTCGCGTTTCGCTCCAGCGTGAACGGCGCGGAAACGGGAGCGCAGCGACGAAAAATTACGGGTGCACCTTGACCGCTTCGAGGTGAAGCCACGACTTGCGGTCGATGCGGGCGCGCACGAAGCGGGCCGTCGCGGGCGCGGCGAGCTCGACCTTCCAGTCGTCGAAGGTCTCGTCGCGGCGGGCGATCTGCCTCCACGTCGACTGGTCGTCTGACACCTCGATCACCAGCGGCACGGCGCGCGCCTGCAGGTTCTCGTCTTTGCGGTTCACGATGGTGAGCTTCGAGAACGTCGTCGGCTTGCCGAGATCGATCTCGACCCACGGGCTGTCGTCGTCGTTCGTGTGAAAGAAGATGCGCGAGTGCAGCGGGCCGCACAGGCCGTGCACCGGGTCACACGTCACGCCCGCCCACTGCGAGCTCGCGCGCCACGGCTTGCCCTTCGCGAGGTCGGTGGGCTCGGTGGCGCGGGTGGCCCCCAGCACGACGGCCGCGGTGAGCCACAGCCCGACCGAGACGCCGCCGATGATGCCGGCCTGGCTGCGAATCGCCGCGTGGCGGCGGGCCTGGGTCGCTCGGGTCGCGGCCTCGCGGGCGCGCGTGGCGGCCTCGCGCACCTGGCTCTCAGAGACCTCGACCGCCTCGGGCGGTGAGACCGAGAGGCGCTCGACGAGCTGGGGCGAAGGCGCCGCCTCGGGCGGAGCGACGCGCGCCAGCGCCTGCCACGTGCGCGTCGTGCCGGCTGGAGCCAGCTCGACCAGCGCCGCCCACAAAGCCTCCCGGGTGCCTTCGTTCATCGGGCGCGGTTCATACCCGAAGATTGGAAAATATGTGCTAGCGCGCTGCACCCGTGTTGGTGAGATCTGCTCGCGCCGCGATTTCTCTCGGCCTCATCTCGGCCGCGATCATGCACGCGATCGCGACCGAGCTGGTGCCGGTCGACATCACGTACTTCACCGAGAACCTGCTCGCGCCCGAGAAGCGCAAGCTGGTGCTCGCGCTGATGGCCGCGGCGTTCTTCGTGGTCGCGCTGACGACGCTGACGGCGATTCGGCGCGACCGAACGTCTGGGTCACCCGAGGGCGCCGAGTGGCTGGCGCGGCTGTTGTGCCCGGCGCTGGTGCTGCCGATCGCGCTGACCATGGTGCGGCACTCGTGGGCCGAAGAAGGCATCATGGCCATCGTGCTCGCGATGTTCGCGCTCGCGCTCGAGCGGCTGATGCGCGAGGCGGCGGGGGCGTGGGCCGAGCGGCCGCCCGGGATGGGCGACTGGCTGCTGAAGGGCCCACGGGCGTTCTTCGCGCGGCCGAGGCTGGTGCTGGGCGTGCTGATCGGGCTCGCGACGGCGCACATGATCTACATGGCGCTCTGGGCGGTGTTCGCCCACATGCGCTTCGCGACGTACGGCTACGACCTCGGGCAATACGACCAGGTGTTTCAGTCGGTGATGCACGGGCGGCCGCTGCGCCTGCCGTCGCTCGGGTGGGATCAGAACTGGGGCGGCCTGAACGGGCACGCCGACTTCGCGTCGTTCTACATGTTGCCGCTGTACCTGATTCACCCGCGCGCCGAGACGCTGCTGGTGATGCAGGCGTGCGCGATGACGTACGCGTGCATACCGGCGTACCTGTTCGCGAAGAACCGGCTGCCGATTCACTTCGCGTTCGCGTTCGGCCTCGCGTGGATTCTGTACCCCGCGCTGCACAACTCGCAGCTCTACGACGTTCACATGCAGCCGTTCGGCATGAGCTGGGTGATGTGGGCCATCGCGATGGCCGAGCTGCGCCGGTTCAAGACGTACTGGCTGTTCTTCGTGTTCGCGATTCTGTGCCGCGAAGACGTGTCGATCGGGCTCGCGACATTGGGCGCGTTCATGTGGCTGTCGGGGTGGCGGCCGAAGACCGGCTTCGTGTCGGCCGTGATCGCGACCGCGTACTTCCTCGTGCTGCGGTTCGTGCTGATGGGCAACCAGATGTTCGCCGAGGCGTTCAAGCTGCTCTACCCGCCCGGCGAGGCCGGCTTCGTGCCGGTGGTGAAGACGATCATCTCGAACCCGGGCTACACCCTTCGCACGATCATTCTGTGGGAGAAGATCCGCTACGTCTGCCAGGTCTTCGCGCCGCTCGTGTTCTTGCCGCTGCGCCGCCCGCTGCACTGGCTGTTGTTCGTGCCGGGCTTCCTGCTGACGTTGATCGCGACGGCGTACATGCCGCCGATTCAGATCAGCTTCCAATACGTCTGCAACTGGATCGCGTACGCCTTCGCCGCCGCGGCGATGACGCTCTCGTACCTCGACGCGAAGACGCCCGACGGGGCGGCGCGGCGCGCGGCGGGTGCGTGGGCGCTGCTCATCGCGACCGCGGTCGGCGCGATTCAGTGGGGCGCCTACGGCACGTACGGGTCGATCAAGGGCGGGTTCGGCGAGGTGCCGTTCAAGGCGCCGAGCGCGGCCGACCTGAAGCGCAAAGAAGACCTGCTCGAGGTGATGAAGAGCGTGCCCGACGACTACGGCACGGCCCTGTGCGCGGCCGACCGGCTGCAGGCGCACGTGACGTGGCACCAGAACACGTGGTCGCTGCGCGACGGCCTGTACGACTGCGAGTACCTGCTGTTCTCGACGCTGCCGGGCGACAACGGCAACGTGTGGGCGAGCCGCGGGCTGTCGAGCGGGCAGTACGAGGTGATTCTGCAGAAGGGCGAAATTCTGCTCGCGAAGCGCAAGCCCAAGCAGTGATGCTAAGAGCGGCTCTTCGATGGCATCTGCCGAACAGGTCAACCGCGAGTTCTACGAGGCGACGAAGGCGGGCCAGAACGACTACTGGCGCAAGATGGCGGCGCCGCGCTTTCGGGTGCGCACCATCGCGGCCGAGCTCGCCGCGCTGAAGCCCGAGAGCATCGTCGACATCGGGTGCGGCGGCGGGCAGCTGCTCGCCGAGCTGTCGCGCAGCGTGCCGGGCGCGAAGCTGGTGGGGGTCGATCTGTCAGAGCCCCAGCTGGCGCTCAACCGCGAGCAGGCGCCGCACGTGCGTTGGGTGCAGGCGAACCTCGATGCGCCGATGAAGTGGTCTGACGAAGATCGCGGCAAATACGACGCCGTGACCGCGGTCGAGATCATCGAGCACCTCGATCGCCCCGACCTGCTGCTCGAGAACATTCGTGGGCTGTTGCGCCCCAACGGCCGGCTGGTGCTGTCGACGCAGAGCGGGCCGCTGCGCGAGACCGAGCGCCGCGTGGGTCACCGCCGGCACTTCACGCGAGACAGCATCACGTCGCTGCTGCAGCACGCGGGCCTCGAGCCCGAGCGCGTGTGGAACGCGGGGTTCCCGTTTCACGACCTGTCGAAGTGGTACGCGAACGTCGACCCCGACGCCTCGATGAGCCAGTTCGGAGACAAGCCGTACGGGCTCAAAGAAGACCTCATCTGCCTGGGGCTGCGCGGCCTGTTTCGCGTGAACTCGAACCGGTTCGGCGCGCAGCTGTTCGCGGTCGCGCGCGCGGTCTAGCGCCAGCTCTTCGCCTCGTCCGAGTCGAGCCACGCGATGTAGCGCCTGAGCCCCTCGTCGAGGTGCACCTTCGCCTCGAAGCCGAGCAGCGCCTTCGCCTTCTCGGTCGCCGCACACGTGAGCGGCACGTCGCCCGGCTGGTCGGGCTGGCGGTCGAGCACCGCCTTCTTGCCGGCCGCCTTCTCGATGGCGGCGACCATCTCGCTGAGGCTCACCGGCCGCGACCCGCCCAGGTTGATGACCTCGAACTGCGGCCAGCTCTTGTCGATGGCCGCCGTGATGCCGCGCACCGTGTCTTCGACGAACGTGTAGTCACGCGCCGAGCTGCCGTCGCCGAAGAACGGCACCTTCTCGCCGCGGCGAATGAGCCGCGCGAACTTGGTGATCGCGAGGTCGGGCCGCTGCCTCGGGCCGTAGACCGTGAAGAACCGCAGCGCCACCGTCTCGAGCTTGTAGAGGTGCTGAAACGTCGCGCACAACATCTCGCCCGCGACCTTCGTGGCCGCATACGGCGAGACCGGGCGATCGATGCTGTCGGTCTCGCTGAACGGCGGGTTCGACCGCGCGCCGTAGACGCTCGACGACGACGCGAACACGAAGCGCTTCGCACCCGACTTGCGAGCGGCCTCGAGCATGTGGGTCGTGCCCTCGACGTTGACCCGCGAGTACAGCGCCGGCTGCGCGATCGACGGCCGCACGCCCGCGCGCGCCGCGAGGTGCACCACCACCGCGCCCTGCCCCACCGCCGCGAACGCCTTCGCGACGTCGGCCTCGATCGAGAGATCGCCTTCGATGATCTCAGCCTTCAGCTTCGCCGCCGTCTCGCGCTTCAGCTTCGGGTCGTAGAACGTGTCGAAGTTGTCGAGCACCACGACGCGATCGCCGCGGGCCGCCAGCGCCGTGACGAGGTGTGAGCCGATGAAGCCGGCGCCGCCGGTGACGAGGACGTTCATGGTGCGTGAGGCTTAGCAGGTGTCTAGAACGCGCCCCATGAGCTTCGAAGTGCATGACGTCGAGAGCCTGCGCGTGGCCGCCGTCGCCCACCGCGGCCCGGTCGAGAAGATTCGCACCGCGTTCGAGAAGCTCGACGTGCTGGTTCGCAAGACGAAGCTGCGCGCGAAGGGGCTCGTCGGCATCTACCCCGAGCGCGGCCCCGCCTGGGCCGGCGTCATCGTCGACGAGGCCGACGCGATTCCGAAGGGGCTCACGCCGCAGCGCATCGAGGCCGGCCGCTACGCCACGCGCCGCCACGACGGCGACTCGGCGGGGCTGCCCGAGGCGTGGAAGACGCTCCGCTGGGACGTGCACTGGTACTACCCGTTCACGCACCAGCCCGGCTTCGAGCGCTACGACGCGAAGCTGCGGCCCACGCTGCACGTGCCCATCGGCCGCCTCGCCGCGGTGCGCCCGCAGCCGCTGCTCGTCGTGAAAGACGTTCAGGCCGCGAGCCGCTGGTACCAGGCGCTGTTGAACACCGAGTCGGCCCACGGCGGCACCGAGTACGACCGATTGATGGTCGACGGCGCGCTCGTGCTGCAGCTCCACGCGCACGACGAGGCGCACCACCATGGCTTCATCGCCGACCCAGCCGCGCCGTTCGGCAACGGCGTCGCCGTCTGGTTCGAGGTCACCGACCTGAAGGCCGCTCGCGCTCGCGCGAAGAAGCTGAAGGCCGAGGTGGTGACCGACGTTCACGTGAACCCGAACGCGAACCAGCGCGAGCTGTGGCTGAAGGACCCCGAGGGGTACCTCGTGGTGCTCGCCGAGAGCCTCAGCGGGCGCTGACGGGTCGCAGGGGCCGGCAAAGGGCGAGGCCGCTGACAGTGAGTGCCGGACGCAGCTCTCGACGCCTCTCGTGACGCGGTTCGGTGGCATGCACCTGCGTCGAACAGCGACCTGGCCGCAGGGGCAAGCCGCGCGCGGACGGCGCCTGGCACGTCAGCCGTCGTGCCAACGGCGGAGCGGGCGATTCACGCCGCGCGCGTCGCCTGAGCGCGTCGGTCCGACCGCTCGACGGCACACCTTCGCCAAGCTCAGCTCCAGACGTCGCGCGCCGCGCCGTGCGTCTGCGCGCGCATCGCGTCGAGCAGCTCGCTCGCGACGCCCGGCAGCCGCGCGCTGACGCCCGCCATCTCGTCGGGGAACTTCGCCTCGAGCTCGCGGAACATGGCCGGCAGGTTGTTCGGCCCGCCGAACAGCACGATCTTCTCTTCGGGTATGCCGAGCGCCTTCAGGGCGGGCACCACGTTCGGCAGGTCATCGAACACCGGCTTGAAGTGCCCCGAGTTGTTCGCGACCACGACCGCCTCGAGATCGCCGCGGCTGTCTTTGAGCACCCACAGCTCGCCCGCCAGCGACGCGAGCACGTCGCGAAACTGGGCGCCGCCCACCGCCAGCAACGAGTGCCCCGGCTTCGCCGGCCCCGAGTCGCTGTCGTCGCCGTTGGGGAACATGCGCAGCGGCCCGCCGTTCTCGAGCACGTAGTCGTAGCGGAACATCGGCTCGAGCATCTCGAGCACACCCGGCTTCGCGGTGAT
>JAEUJP010000765.1 GCA_016793725.1 Myxococcaceae bacterium
CATCTTCATGGCGCGCCGCTCTAACACGCGCTTTGCGATTCCGGAATCAAACCCGGGTGTGGTGAGGTGGCGCTCCCGTGCGACGTTGCTCCCTCGGCCTGCTGCTGCTGCTCGCGTGCACCACGCCGAGCGAGGAGTGGCCGCTCGAGAAGGCCGGCCGCGTCGGCGGCAGCGCGACGGTGACCTCAGGGCTCGGCGGCGACGTCTGGGCGTTTCTCTATGCGCCGGGCGAAGGGCCACCGGGGCCTCCGTCGATTCCCAAGCTGGCCACCGCGATCAGCGCGCTGCGGCTCGGCTCGGGCGACAGCCGCTTCGTCTTCGGCTCGGTCGCGCCGAACCCGTACCGGCTGTGGGGCTTTCTCGACGTCGACTCGAGCTTCGACCCGGCCGTCGACGTGCTCGCGCAGGCCGGCGCCGGCGACCGCACGGGCACTGGCGTCGAGCTGAACCTGCAGCCCGGCCAGACGCTCGAGCAGGGCCTCGAGCTCTCGGCGCTGGTGCTGCACGAGCCCCCGGCGTTTCGCCTCGAGAGCGGCGAGACCGACGTGACCCTCGACGGCTCGCTGCAGAACCCCGTCGTGCTCACCCTCGTGAGCGACCCGGTCGATCGGCTCGACCCCAAGCGCACGGCGTTTCACCTGGGGCTCGTCGACTCCGACTCAGACGGCAGGCCCGACGATCTCGACGGCGACGGCGTGCCCGATCTCTCGCTGCAGCTGTTCCTCCGGTGGCTCCCCAGGCCCGGCGAAGACGGCAGCGGCGGCAGCGTGATCGTGCCGCTGCTCTTCGACCCCTCGCCGTTCTTGAGCGCGCTCGGCGGCCAGCTCGGCACCGAGCTCGCCGTCACGCGCCTCTCGGGCACCGTCGTGCCCCTCGCCCAGCGCCTCGTCTTGGAGCCCGGCATGCTGCCGTCGCTCACCCCCGTCGGGGCTCCGCCGCGCGGCAGCTACGAGCTCATCGCGCTCGCGGCCGGGGGCCAGTTCTGGCGGCTCCCGAACGATCTGCGAGGTGCGCTGGTGTCGCAGAGCACCCGGTTTCATTTCGATCGAACCGGGCCCTGAGGGGCTAGAGTTCAGGGGCGCCATGGCCGCGAGCCGAGACTCCGACGCGGTGATCGCAAACCCGCTCAAGGCGAGCGGCCTCATCGACAGTGCGGGGCTCGACAAGGCGCGCAAATACCAGGCGCAGCAGGGCGGCCTGTTGTCCGAGGCGCTCCTGCGGCTGAACCTCATCAAAGAGAACGACTTCTTGAAGACGTTCGCCGAGCTGTACGCGACGCGCTTCGTGAAGGCCGACAAGCTCAAAGGGCTGAAGCTCGAGGGGCCCGTCGTCGAGCTGGTCAGCGTGCGGCTGTGCGAGCGCATGCGCATGTGCCCCATTCGCTACGACACCGACACGAAGGAGCTGCACGTCGTCGCGGCCGTGCCGCTCTCGTCGAACCTCGAGCCCGAGGTGAAGAAGCTCACCGGCGCGAAGATCATCACCGTCTACGTCGCGACCGCCGGCGCCGTCGACGCGATGCTGCGCCGCTGGCACTACGCCGAGAACGACGCGTTCGACGGCGTGACGCCGAACGGGGCGGGCAGGGTGCGATCGCCGGCGCCCATCGGCGACGACACGGCCACCGAGCCGCGCGGCGTGCAGGCGAACGCGAGCGACCGCACCGAGTCGGCGAAGACGCTCGTGGTCGCGCTCGAAGACACCGCGGCCTCGCAGGGCCCGCCGGCGACGCTGACCCCCGCGCCCGGGGTCGCGTCGACCAGCGACGCGCAGACCATCGCCGCGCTGCGCAAAGAGAACGCCCGCTACCGCATCGCGCAGGAGTTTCACCGCCTCGTCGCCCAGGAGCGCACCCGCGAGGCGATGGTCGAGCGCATCTTGAAGGTGGTGTTCGAGCTGGTGCCCGGCGCCGAGAGCTCGGCGATCTGGATCTCGGCGACCGGCGAGCTGCAGACGCGCACCCGGCAGCCCAACGCGAAGCAGAGCGACGTGCCGCGCTCGGTCATCGACCAGGCCGTGATGTCGGCGAACGGCGTGCTGGTGCACAACGCGCTCGTCGACGAGCGGTTCGACCGCAGCAAGAGCATGATGCTGCGCGGCGTGCAGAGCGTCATGGCGGTGCCGCTGCGCGCGCGCAGCCGCACGTTCGGCGTGCTGTACGTCGACTCGGTCTCTCACGTCGCCGCGTTCAGCGACGAAGAGCTCGCCACGCTCGACTCGATCGGCGCGCAGGCGTCGCTGCTGCTCGACAACGCCGAGCTGATCGCCAAGGTGCAGCAAGAGGCCGAGAACCGCGTGAACCTCTCGCGGTTTCTCTCGGCGGCCGCAGTCGAAGAGGTGCTCTCGGGCGCCGGCAACATCAAGCTCGACGGCACGAGCCACGAGGTCACCGTGCTGTTCGCCGACATTCGCGGCTTCACCACGCTGTCGAGCGAGCTGAAGCCCGAAGAGGTCGTCGAGTTCTTGAACCGCTTCTTCGAAGAGATGGTCGAGGCGGTGCTCAATCACAAGGGCACGATCGACAAGTTCATCGGCGACTGCATCATGGCGCTGTGGGGTGCGCCGCAGCCGAACCCGGCCGAAGACGCGCGCAACGCGATGGCGGCGGCGCTGTCGATGGTGCAGCGCTCGAAGCGGGTGCAGGTGCGAGGGCGGCCCATCGAGATGGGCGTCGGCATCAACACCGGCCAGGCGGTGCTCGGGTGCATCGGCAGCAAGCGGCGCCTCGAGTACACGGCCATCGGCTCGTCGGTGAACCTGGGTGCCCGCCTGTGCGGCATCGCGAAGCCGAACGAGGTGCTGGTGACGGCCGACACGCTGATGCACGCGGGGCCGGGCGTCTACGCCGACGCGAACGAGCCCGTGCTGGTGAAGGGCATCGACACGCCGATCGTGCCGTACACGCTGCGGGGCCTGGGGCAGCGGCCGGCGCCGATTCAGCTCAGCCAGCTCGCCCCGGCGAAGAAGAAGTAGCGCTGCGCGCCGTCCGGACGGGGAGGCTCGTGCGTGCTATGCGGCACGCCCATGCGTCAGCTCGTTCGCGATGCCGTCGAAGCCACCTTGTACGCCCTGAAGGCCGCCGGCGCTCTCAAGCTCGAGAGCATGCCCGGCTTCTCGATCGACCCGCCCAAACAAGAAGCGCACGGCGACTTCTCGGTGAACGTCGCGATGATGCTCGCGAAGCCCGAGGGCAAGAAGCCGCGCGACATCGCCGAGGCGATCGTGAAGGGTCTGAAGCACGAGGGCATCGCCAAGGTCGAGATCGCCGGGCCCGGGTTCTTGAACTTCACGCTGAACGACGCGGTCATTCAGGCGACGGCGCGCGAGGTGCTCACGGCGGGCGACGCCTACGGGCGGGCGGCGAAGAAGACCGGCACCAAGGTGATGGTCGAGTACGTGTCGGCGAACCCGACGGGGCCGATTCACATCGGCCACGCGCGCGGCACGTTCGTCGGCGACGCCATCGCGCGCCTGCTCGACGCGGCGGGCCACGACGTCACGCGCGAGTTCTATACGAACGACTTCGGGCGCCAGGTCGAGACGCTCGGGCGCACGGTCTACAAGCGGTACCAGCAAGCCTTCGGCGTCGAGGTGACGCTCGCCGAGGGCGAGTACCCGGCCGACTACGTGATCGAGATCGGCAAGAGGCTCGCGGCGCGCGACGGCAAGAAGTGGCTCGAGGCGCCCGAGGCCGAGTGGCTGCCGGTCGCGATGCAGTTCGGCATCGACCAGAACCTCGAGATGATCCGCGCGACGCTCGCGCGCGCCGGCGTGCACCACGACGTCTTCACGTCAGAGGCGTCGCTGCACCAGGCCGGCACGGTGAAGGGCATCGTCGACGTCTACCGGCAGCGCGGCGCGACGTACGAGGCTGACGAGGCCAGAAATCGCAAGAACACCGAGCGCAACGCCGAGAGCAAGGCGGCGCAGTACGCCGACAAGCAGCTGGGCGGCACCTTTCTCGAGACCGGCAAGCACGGCGACGACGAAGACCGCGTCATTCTTCGCAGAGACGGCACGCCCGTCTACCTGACCGCCGATCTCGCGTACCACAAGAGCAAGTTCGACCGCGGCTTTCAGCGGTGCATCGACGTGTTCGGCGCCGACCACGGCGGCCACGTGCCGCGCATCAAGGCCGGCATGCGCCTTCTCGGCATCGACGACACGAAGATGCAGTTCGTGCTCGTGCAGATCATGCGCATCGTGCGCAACGGTGAAGAGGTGAAGGTCAGCAAGCGCAAGGGCACGCTGTTCGAGCTCGACGATCTCATCGAAGAGGTGGGCGCCGACGTCTGCCGCTTCACGTTCTTGATGCGCACCGCGAACTCGCAGTTCGACTTCGATCTCGACGCCGTCACGAAGCGCTCGAGCGACAACCCGGTCTTCTACTTTCAGTACGGGCACGCCCGCTGCGCCCAGATCTTGAAGAAGGCCACCGAGGCGGGTCAGCCGTTCAGCGGCGCGCCCACCGACGCCCAGCTCGCCACGCTCACGCTGCCCGAAGAGCGCATGCTGCTGAAGCGCATGTCGCTCTTGCCCGACCTCGTCGCCGGCGCCGCCGACGCCCTCGAGCCGCACCGCGTGCTCTATTACTGCCAGGAGCTCATCGCCGGCTTCCACCAGTACTACACGAAGTACAAACACACCGAGCGCGTCATCACCGACGACCCCGTGAAGACGCAAGGCAGGCTCGCCATGGTCGCGGCGCTCAAGCAGACGCTCAAGGCGGCGTTCGGCATCTTGGGCATCACCGCGCCCGACTACATGGAGGCGCCGGCCGAAGAGGCCGATTGACCCGTCGCGTTCGACGCGCTCACGCACGCGTACGGCACGGCGCGCGACGTGCGCGGGCTGCTGCGCGACCTCGCGTCGAACGACGCCAAGAAGCGTGGCCAGGCCCTGTTCCGGCTCGGCGCCGCCATCTGCCACCAGGGCACCTTCTATTCGGCGACGCCCGTCGCCGTGCCGCACCTCGTCGCGCTGCTCGAAGACCGAAGGTGAAGGGCAAGCCGGGCGTGCTTCGTCTGCTCGCCGACATCGCCACGCTCGACGAGCCCGAGCGCTTCGCGCTCTGCGGCTTCGACTCACGCGCCAGGCTGCGCGGGCTGCCGCCGCTGTGGGTGCGCTCGGTCGACGCCGTCAACGCCGGAGCGCAGGTCTATCGTCGGCTGCTCGCGTCGGGCGACCCTGCCGTACGCGCGGCCGCCGCCTACCTGCTCGCCTGGCTCGAACGCGAAGCCGCCAATTCGGTGCCGGCGCTCTGAGGCGCGCTGAAGCGCGAGAAGAACACCACCGTGCGTGCCGCGTTCGTGCTCGCGCTCGGTGAGCTCGGCGTCAGCTCGAGCACCGCCGCTCGGGCCCTTCGCCGGCGAGCACGTCGATGCGCTTTCGGCAGCGCTCTAGATGCCCGCCACCTTCGCGGCCGCGCTGAGCTCCCAGACGAGCTCGGCCTCTTGCGTCGCGCCTGCCGCACACGTGAGCTCGATGCGCGCGATGCCGTCTTTCGTGAGCGGGGCAGGGGGCGGCTTGCACTCTTTCGTGAGCACCGTCACCTCGACCTCTTTCACCTCGGAGACCGGCACGCGCTCTTCGATGATGACCCGCGCCGACACGTCGCTCGCGTTCGACACGAACAGCTTCACGGTGTTTCGGGTCGTGCGCCGCCCGGTCAGCCGCGCCTCTTCGGTCTTCTGCTCGAGCTTGCGAACGACGCGCATGCCGTCTTCGCTGCCGAACGACAGCGCGAGCGTCTCGCCGACCGCCGCGAACTTGAGCTGCCCGCGGCCGATGAAGCCGCTCTGCCGCAAGAGGTCGACGGGGCCAGCGAGCAGCACGTGGGTGCCCGCGTTGGGGAAGCGCGCGACCAGAGAGATGCCCTGGGCGAGCTCGGCCGGGCACACGCGCTCGACCGCCGCCTTCGCCTCGAACGACGAGAGCGGCACGCGGTGCGGCATGCCGTTCGAGGGCACCGACGCCTTCGCGGGCGCCGACAGCAACACCGCTTCGCCGCCGTCGTCGAGGCCCGGCATCTCGTGCGCCGTCTTCACGCTGCCGCCCTCGCCGGCCTTCTGAATCACCTCTTCGCGAAGCTCGACGCTGACGACCTTCTTCTCGATCGCCTGCTTGGGTCGCAGGCGCAGCACGTCTTCGGTGAGCGTCGGAGGCGCCGTGCCCAGCGTCGGCCGCGCCGTCGAGAACTGCAGCTCGACGTT
>JAEUJP010000774.1 GCA_016793725.1 Myxococcaceae bacterium
CCGGTCACTCGGCGGTGCTAAGCGCGTGCGCGCGTGCGCCTGCCCGTCGCCATCGCCGTCGTATCGGTCACGGCCTGCGGCCCGCTCGAGCCGCACGAAGAAGGGTACGTCGACCACGACCCCGGCGTCTGGCGGGCAGGGCTGACCGCGGGCGAAGCCGGGGGCTGCGACACCTCGATCGTCGCCGGCCTCACGGCGCAGCTCGTCGCCGAGCTGAACTGCATCACGCCGAACACGATGGCCGACTTTCGCGGCCCGAACATCACGGTGGGTGCGGCCGTGCAGCCGTACCTGAACCCGGCGGCGGCGAGCGCGTTGAAGGCGGCGGTGGCGGCGTCGGGCACGAACATCACGCTGAGCTCGGCCTACCGTTCGGTCGCGCAGCAGTACCTGCTCCTCAAGTGGTTTCGGGCGGGCCAGTGCGGCATTCAGGCGGCCGCCGAGCCAGGCAAGAGCAACCACCAATCGGGCCGCGCCATCGACGTGCCGTCGTACAACTTCTGGATCTCGAGGCTCCAGGCGCACGGGTGGAGCTGGTACGGCAGCGGCGACGTCGTGCACTTCGACTTTCTGGGCGCGCCGAACGGCGGCTCGACGTCGGTGCTCGCGTTTCAGCGGCTGTGGAACAAGAACCACACGAGCCAGCTCACCGAAGACGGCGACTGGGGCCCGATGACCGAGGCGGCGATGGCGGCGTCGCCGACGACCGGGTTCGCGATCTCGGGCTGCGGCACGCCGCCGATGACCGGCACGCTGACGGGCCGCGTCTATCGGGTGAACCCGGCCGACCCGATGGATCTGTCGAGCGGCATCGCGGGCGCCACCGTGCAGGCCGGCGGCCAGACGCGCACCACCGACATGGCCGGGCAGTACACCATCGAGCTGCCCGAAGGCACGTACACGGTGTCGGCCACGGCGAGCGGCTTCGCGACGGCGTCGCTCTCGCGCACCGTCGCCGTGGGCCAGACCATCTGGGGCTCGGTCGGCCTCACGCCGAGCGGCGCGCCCGACAACGCCGGCCCCGAGCTGGTGCTCGTCTCGCCGCTGGCCGGTGCCCGTCTCGGGGCCGCCGACGTCACCCTCACCGGCACCGCGACCGACGCGCTCGGCACCGTGGCGGCGTTGACGGTCGCGGTCAACGGCGCCGCGGGAGCGCCCGTGTCGGTCTCGGGCGGCGCGTTTTCGCACGCGGTGCGGCTCGTGCCCGGAGCGAACGCCGTGCAGCTCGTCGCCACCGACGATCACGGCAACGTGACGAGGCTCGACGTCGCCTTCAGCTTCGCGACCGGCGTCGACGGCCTCGTGCTGTCAGAGGCGGGCAGCGTGGCCGGCGCGACCGTCGACGTCGTCACGCCCGGCGGGTACTTCTCGGCCGCGAGCGCCGCCGACGGCACCTTTCACTTCGATCTGCTGCCCGGCCCGTACCGGCTGCGCGCCACGGCGCCGGGCCTCGCGGTGCTCGAGGTGCCGTTCGTCGTCGGCGTCGGTCGCCGCGAAGAGGCCACGCTGACGCTGATGCCTTCGCCCGAGCCGACCGAGGTGCAGGGCGGCTGTGGCTGCAGCTCGGGTTTCGAGGCGTTCGTGCTGCTCGGCCTGCTCGGGCTGCGCCGGCGACGTTGACGCCTCAGCGGGTCGCGCTGTCGAGCCAGAGCGTGACCGGCCCGTCGTTGAGCAGCGAGACCTTCATGTCGGCCGCGAAGATGCCCTCGGCCACGGTCAGCCCGAGCGCGCGCGAGCGTTCGCAGAACTTCGCGTACAGCACCCTGGCCTCGTCGGGTGCACCAGCGTCGATGAACGAGGGGCGGCGCCCTTTGCGCGTGTCGGCGTAGAGCGTGAACTGCGAAACGCACAACATCGCTTTCGAGGTGTCGAGCAGCGACCTGTTCATCTTGCCCGCCTCGTCTTCGAAGATGCGCAGCCCCGAGACCTTGTCGGCGAGCCACTCGAGCTCGGGCTCGCCGTCGCCCTTGCCGACGCCGAGCAGCACGAGCAGCCCGGGCCCGATTTCGCCGACGGAGCGCCCGTCGACCTCGACCTTCGCCCAGGCCACGCGCTGCAACAGCGCCCTCATGTCATCTCCACGCGACGCGCTCTTCCTTCGGGCGCGCCATCGTCTTCGCGAGAATGAAGAGGAACTTGGGGTCGTTCACCAGGTACCGCCGCCACAGCCGCTTCGGCTCGCGCGACAAGCGGTAGGCCCACTCGAGGCCGTTGTTCGCCATCCACGGAGGGGCTCGCTTCACGGTGCCGGCGATGAAGTCGATCGCCGCCCCGATGCCGAGCGCCACCGCTGGCGCGTACGCCTTCTCGAACCGGTACATGAGCAGCTCCTGCTTCGGCGCCCCCATGCCCACCAGCAGAAGGTGCGGCTTCGCAGCCCGAACCCGCTCGAAGGCCGCCGCCGCCTGCGGGTCATCGGCCGCACCCGTCAGCATCGGCCCCTCGGCGCCGACGATGTTCACGCCGTAGCGCCGGTTCAGCGCTTCCCCCGCCTTGGCGGCGATGCCGGGCCCGGCGCCGAGCAGATAGACCCGGAGGCCCTCTTGCCCCGCACGCTCCATCAGGGGTAGCACGAGGTCGGAACCCGAAATTTTTTCAGGGAGAGGCACACCCAGCAGCCGAGACGCCCAGACGAGTGGCATGCCGTCGACGACCGACAACGCAGCACCCGCATACGCCGCCTTGAAGTCAGGGTTGTTCTCGGCGACGACCACGTGGTCGATGTTGGGGGTGACCACGTAACCCCCTGAACCGCGCTTCGCGAGATCCACCACGACGTCGACCGCCGTCCTGAAGCCGACCACATCGATCTCGATTTCCCCCACCCTCAGCCGCCTCACGCGATGCACGTCTCCATTTTCACGAGCCTCATTTCTACCAACTTTCAAGAAGAAACAACGGGTTGCCCGTTCAGATAATGTCGCGTCGCTCCATGAACAACGTGCTTGGCCGGCTTGCCCCGGGCTTCACCTCGAAGCTCAACCTCTCTGTCGACCTGGCGTGGCTCTTGGCCGCGTTGGTGCTCTCTACCCTCTGGTCAGGCACGTTCGCTCAAGACGGGCACGAGCTCATCTGGTTCGGCGTCGCCGCGACCGGCGTCTGGCTCGTCACGAGCACCGCCCTGCGCCACTATGACCCGTGGGCCGAGCGCAGCGTGCTCGACGAGCTCGCCCTCACCTCGGTGCTGGTGCTGGCCGTCACCACGATTCTCGCGCTCATTCTGCTCTTCGTGCCGTCGAGCGCGACGCTGCCGCGGCTGCCCCTGTTTCTGCCGACGCTGATGTTGCCGGTCATCGTGCTGCGGCTCGCGCTCTTTCGCCCGATCGCGCGCCGCGAAGCGCCGCTCGACGACGTGCTCATCATCGGCACCGGCCCCATGGGCCGCATCACCGCCGAAGACATCATCAAGAAGGGCAAGCGGCGGGTCGCCGGCTTCTTGCGCTTCGACGACGAGGCGCGGCCCGACAACCTGGCCGCCAGCTTTCTCGGCACGGCCGGCGAGCTCGAGGGCATCTTGCGCACCGTGCCGGTCGAAGAGGTCATCATCGCCGGCAACACGCTGCGGCACGGCGACGCCATGCAGGTCGCGATCAAGACGTGCGAGAAGTTCGGCATGCCGTTCGCGCTGCCGGCCTACAGCTTCCGCCTCGATCGCGCGCGGCCCGCCGACGGCCAGGCGGTCGCCGACGGCTACCTGCACTACGTCTCGGTCGACCAGAAGCCCGCGCAGCTCGCGCTGAAGCGGCTGTTCGACATCGTGTCGAGCGCGGCGGCGCTGTGGGTGCTGCTGCCGCTGTTCGCCATCGTCGCGGTCGTCATCAAGCTCACGAGCCGCGGCCCGGTGCTCTTCAAGCAGCAGCGGGTCGGCCTGCACGGCAAGCCGTTCAACATGCTCAAGTTCCGCTCGATGGTCATCAACGCGGAAGAGCTCAAGGCCGCGCTCGCGAAGCAGAACGAGCAGGCGGGCCCCGTGTTCAAGATGAAGAACGACCCGCGCGTGACGCGCATCGGGCGCTTCATTCGCAAGTTTTCGATCGACGAGCTGCCGCAGCTCATCAACGTGCTGCGCGGCGACATGAGCATCGTCGGCCCGCGACCGCCGGTGGCCCCCGAGGTCGCGAAGTACGAGGCCTGGCAGCGCCGCCGGCTGTCGGTGCGCCCCGGCCTCACGTGCATCTGGCAGGTCAGCGGGCGCAACCAGATCAGCTTCGAGGAGTGGATGTACCTCGACATGCAGTACATCGATCACTGGTCGCTGAAGAACGACATCAACCTCATCTTGAAGACGGTGCCCGTCGTACTCACCGGTCGCGGCGCGAGCTGAGGTGTGCCGGTAACGCTCTCGCGTGAGTCTGGCCGCGCCACAGGCCACCCGTTAATTCGAGAAGCCATGAAGCGAGCCACCATCGTCTTGCTCGCCGTTTTTGGAGGGGCCTGTCGCCACGACCCGGGCACGTTCATCTGGGTCGACGACTTCAGGGAGGAGTTTCCCACCGACGGTGAGTACGTCATCCGCCAGGGAGATACCGTCAACGTTCGTGTGTTCGGTCAGGAGGCCATGTCGGCCCGAAGCCGGGTGCGCGCAGACGGGAAAATTTCGCTCCCCTTCTTGAACGACGTCACGGCGGCCGGGTTCACGCCCGTCGTGCTCTCGGCACAGCTGCAGACCCGGTTGAAGGAGTTCATCAACAACCCGGTCGTGACCATCTCGCTCGAAGAGATTCGCCCCGTGCCGGTCTCGGTGCTGGGTGAGGTGCCGCGGCCGGCCATCTACACGCTCGACCCGAACGCCGGGGTGCTGCAGGCGCTGGCGGCGGCCGGCGGGTTCACGAACTTCGCGTCGAAAGAGCTCTTCGTGCTGCGCAACCCGCCCGACGGCAGCAAGGCCCATCGCATTCGGTTCGACTACGACGCGCTCACGAAGGCGGCAGGCAAGGGCGCCTCGTTCAAGCTGCGCCCCGGCGACGTCATCATCGTGGAGTAAGCCATGATCGCGCTCGCTGCCGTCGTCGCAGTGTTGACGGGTGACGTACGTCTCGAGGGGCAGGCTTCGGCCCGCCTCGAGACCCGAGCCCGCACGTCTACCGGCAATGATCTCACCAGCACCGCGGCGGGTGACGCCGAGGTGACGCCGACGCTGTCGGGTTCGATCGAGAATCTGGGCGGCCGAATTCAGCTCATCTACTCGCCGACGTTTCGTGTGCGCGAGCCGTACTACGACCCACGGGTCATCAACCCGAGCGCGCCCGGGATGGCGTGCGACAAAGAGCAGATCGAGTCGGGCGCGTGCATCACCGCGGGTCGCCGCCCCGAGTTCAACCAGCGGCAGACCCTCGACATGCAATGGTCGCGCGAGGGCAAGCCGCGCCTCTACCTGCTCGAGAACTTCTACTACGGCCGCACCGACCTCGCGGTGCAGCGCAGCACGACGGCGGCGACGTTTCGGCTCGGGCAGATCAGCGAAGCCACCATCGACGTGAACGGCGGCATCGTGTTTCCGCTCGGGCGGTTGGTGTCGCTCGATACGTCGGCGGGGTTCAACTACAGCGCCGGCCTCGACCGCGACTCGATCAGGGTGCTGCCGTCGCAGCGCGCGTGGCGCACGCGGGCGAAGCTCGACGCGCAGCTGTCGACGCTCGACGTGCTCTCGGGTGTGGTCGACGCGCAGTACTCGGCGTTCCCGGGCCTGCAGTCTGAGTCGACGATCGCCGCCGCCGCAGTGCGGTGGCGCCGGCAGCTCGTGCGACCGACGGCGGTCGAGGTGGGGGCGCTGATGGGCGTGGTGTACGGCCGGTGGGTCGACAGGCCCGAGTCCATCTCGCCGACCCCGGGTGGTGACGCGACGCTGATCAACCGCTTCGATCTCGGTCAGCACCTGATCACGTTCGACTTCGGGCTGCGGGTCGCTCCGTCGATCGACCGGTTCGTCGCGGCGGCCTACAGCCGCGGCGAGGTGTTCACGAACCTGGGCTGGGTGTTTCGCGAGCGCTGGTCGGTGGCGGGCCGGGCGGGCGTGGCGCGTTCATTGACGGCGGTGCGGCTGCGCGCCGAGGGCACCGAAGAGCAGTTCTTCACGACGTTCGCCGAGGTGCGGGCGGGGTACACTGCGCCGCGGTACTGGCGGGTTGATCTTTCGGGCATCAACTCGACGTTCGTTCTGATAGGCAGCCAGAACGTCGTGAACAACTGGATCGTCAGCCTCTCATTGACGCTGCACGCGGAAGGTCAGATTTGACGGTGAAACACGCACTCGTCGTCGAAGACGACCCGCCCCTTCGAAAGATGGTGCGGGGCTACCTGGAGCTGCTCAAGTACCAGGTGGCCGAGGCGAGCGACGGCCGCAAGGCGATGGCCGCGCTGCGTGAGCAGAAGTTCGAGCTGATCGTGCTCGACCTGATGTTGCCCGAGTCGTCGGGCTACGACGTGCTCGAGTTCCTTCGTGGCGAAGCCCAGAAAGCGAACGCTTCGCTCACCCCTGTGCTGATGATGAGCGCGCGCTCGTTACCAGAAGACCGCGCTCATGCAGAAGAACTGGGCGCGAGATTATACCTCATCAAACCCTTCACCCGAGCGGAGTTCACTCGTGCGGTGAGGGCTGTGACGGAGGGATCATGAATACGGCAGTGGCAGCAGTGCAGGGCAAGTCAATCGAGTTGCCGTCGACCGACGTGCAACGTCTGTGGTTCGCGACGCTGAAAAAAGAGTGGAGCTCTCTGGCAGTGGTTCCCTCGCACCCGGGCGGCTCGGCCGCGCCGATCGCGAAGGCGCTGGCGCGGGTGGCGACGCTGCAGAAAGACAGCCCCATCAAGTTGATTCACGCCGAGGGCACCGACCTGAGCGGGGCGTCGCGGCTCATCATCGAGATGACCAGTCACGTCGCGCAGGGGGGCCTCGCGATCGTCGTGCTCGACTCGGTGATCTCGAACCCCGCGGGCATCCCCGTGGCGCTCGCGGCCGACGCTGCGCTGCTCAGCGTTCAGCTGAAGGCAGCCGACGTCGACAGTGGCCGCCGTACGCTCGAGCTGCTCGGCGAGGCGAAGTTCGTCGGCGCCGTCAGCTTCGAATCGATCATTTGAGCAGCGCCGGCAGGCGCTCGAGCTTCGACAACCCCACGACGGTCACCCGCTCGTGTAGCGAGTAGATCTCGCTGCCCGGAGCGATCACGAAGAGCCGCTGGAGCTTCAAGTCGGCCAGCGCGCTCTTCATCGATGGGGTCAGCCTGGGGGCCGCCGTGCGCTTCACCTCGAACCCGTACGGTCTGCCCCCGGCTTGAGTGTAGAGGTCGAGCTCGGCGCCCGAGTGGGTCGCCCAGAAGAAGCACTCGTTCTCGCGCAGGCCCAGCTCGCGAATCACACACTCGAGCGCGAAGCCCTCCCATGAGGCGCCCGCATAAGGGTGGGTGTCGAGCTCGGGCCGCGACCGCACGTTCAAGAGTGAGTGGAGCAGCCCCGAGTCGCGGAAGTAGAGCTTCGGCGCCTTCACCTGACGCTTGCTGATGTTCGTGAACCACGGCTGGAGTTGACGCACCATGAACGTCTGCGTGAGCAGGTCGACGTAGTGCGAGATGGTCTTGTGATCGGCGCCGTGTGCGCGGCCGAGCTCCGACAGGTTCACGGTCTGGCCGTGCACGTGGGCCAACATCAACCACAGCCGGTGCAGCGCGACCGGCGACACGCGTGAGCCGAACGACGGCACGTCGCGATCGAGAAACGTCGCCACGTAGCTGCTCAGCCACGTGAACGCGTCGGCCTCGGTGCGTGCGAGCCACGCGCGCGGGTAGCCGCCACGCAGCCACAGCCGATCGAGCCCCACCACCTCGTGGTGCGAGAACGGCGTCAGCTCGAGATAGGCGGCCCGGCCGGCGAGCGACTCGCTGGTCTGCCTCAGCAGGTCGCCCGACGCGCTGCCGAGAATCAGAAATCGAACACCCTTCTTATTGCGGTCTACGAGCACCCTCAGCACCGGGAACAGCTCGGGCCGACGTTGCACCTCGTCGATGATGATCAGCCCCTCGAGGTGGTCGAGCGCCAGCAGCGGGTCGCTGAGCCGCGCGAGGTCTGCCGGCGACTCGAGGTCGAACCGCGTCACCGGCCCCCGCTTGAACGGCGACGTCGCCGCCAGGTGCTTCGCCAGCGTCGTCTTTCCGCACTGTCGCGGCCCCACCAGCACCACGACCGGGTGAACCCGAAAGTGATCTCGCACCGCCGCGCTCGCCCTGGGTCGATTCATGGCCTTGAAAACTAGGAGACAGACTCCCAGTTTTCAAGGTAGGTCGAACACCTCGCTGAGCGCGGTGGACGAGAAGATCGGCAACATCACCAACATCGTCGCGCCCGCCGCGTCACCCGTGCGGCCCCCGACGCCCGCCCAGACCGCGAGTGAGACCGCCGTACCGATCGCGCTGCCGAGCAGCGGTACCCAGAACGGCAGGTGAGAGCCGTTGCGAAGGCTCGCCACCCACGTGCCCATGCCCACGCCGAGCGCCCAGCCGCCGGCGACGAACCCGCGCGTCACCCAGGGTGAGCCGCCGCCCGAGCGCGTCGCCCAGAACGCCGCTGCGTAGCCGGCGGCGCCCATCAGCCCACCGAGCGCGGGGCCGGTGACGAGCATCCACCCGACGCGCTGGGCGCGTGGCATCGGCGGCTTCGGCGCATCGACGGGGGCGGCGAGCAGATACAGGCTGAGCAGCACGGGCATGGCTCGCACCGACGCCGATGCGTTAACACTTCTTCACCCGGGCCCAGGCACGCGCTTCACACCCGGTTCCTACCTTCTCTTCGTAACCGCGGCGGCCATGAAGGCCGTGCGCAGCACGAAGGAGCAGGATCATGTTGGGTTTCATCTTTGGGACGGTGTGCCTCGTCGCGCTCGTCAAAGTGGTGAAGGGTGGCCGCCGCTGGGGGCAGGGCGGCTGGGGCGACAACACGGGCGCGCGCCGGTGGATGTTGAGGCGCCTCTTCCAGCGGCTCGACACGACGCCGGGGCAAGAGAAGGTCATCACCGAGGCGTTCGACGACGTCTACGAGAAGGGCCGCGCGGTGCGCGAGGAGCTGTTCCGCGCGCGCAGCACGTTCGCGAGGTCGGTGCGGGGTGAGGCGTTCGACACCGAGTCGGTGCGCGATCAGTTCGACAAGCAGCAGACCGCGATGGAGGAGCTGAAGAAGGCTGCGCTCGCCGGCATGCAGAAGATTCACGAGGCGCTGACCCCCGAGCAGCGCGCCGTCGCCGGTGACCTCATCGAGTTCGGGCCGCGTCACTTCGCCGGCGGTGGAGGCTGCGGTCATCACCGCTTCGGTCACCACGGCTACGGGCGCCACTCTGCTGTGAACCTC
>JAEUJP010000835.1 GCA_016793725.1 Myxococcaceae bacterium
GCACGACGGCGTGGGTGAACTACCTGTACCTGACCTGGGCGCTGGTGAAGCACGGCCTGCCGCCGGTGCGCAGCGTGGTGAACCTGCGCCGCTGGTTCACGCGCCCGTGGTCGAAGACGGCGCAGCGGGGCGACTTCGACGTGCGGCTCACCTACGCGCGCATGCACCAGGGCTCGGGCCTGGTGTTCTTGAAAGAGAGCGCGCTCGGCAGCGCGGCCGGCCGAGAGACGCACGAAGACCCCTTCCCCACGCTGGTCGAGATGGCGAAGAAGAGCGACCGGCCGGTGTTTCTCGTGCCCGAGCTCCTGGTGTGGGAAAAGTGGAACCAGAAGGTCTCGCCCGATCTGTTCGACCGCCTCTTCGGCAGCCCCGAGGCGCCGGGCTTTCTGCACACGCTGTTCACGTTCGTTCGCAACTTTCGCCGGGCGCAGTTTCGGCTCGGCGAGCCGATCGATCTGCGCAAGTTCGTGAGCGAGAACCCCGAGGCGTCGACGGCGGTGCTCGCGCGCAAGGTGCGCAGCGCGCTGCACCACCACCTCGCCCGCGAGACGCGCGCGGTGTTCGGGCCTCCGGCGAAGACGACCGACCGGCTGATCGACGAGACGCTGCGCGATCGCAACCTGAAGAAGTCGCTCGAAGACGTAGCGGCCGAGAAGGGCCGCTCGATCGAGAGCGTGACGCGCGAGGCGAAGCGCAACCTGAACGCGATCGCGGCCCGGTACAGCCCGTCGGTCGTGGCGGTTGCGTCGCCGGTGCTCGACTGGGTGTTCAACCGCATCTACGACGGCATCGAGGTCGACGAGGCCGGGCTCGAGCGCGCGATGAAGGCGGCGGCGACGGCGCCCGTGGTGCTGACCCCGTCGCACAAGAGCCACATCGACTACCTGGTGATGAGCTACGTGCTCTGGTACCGCGGGTACTCGGTGCCGCTGGTGGCGGCGGGCGCGAACCTGTCGTTCTTTCCACTCGGCGTCTTCTTGCGGCGCGGCGGCGCCTTCTTCTTGAAGCGCACGTTCAAGGGCGACCCGATCTACCAGGCGTCGTTCAAGGCCTACATCAAGAAGCTGGTGCACGACGGCATTCACCACGAGTTTTTCCCCGAGGGTGGGCGGTCGCGAAACGGCAAGCTGCTGCAGCCGAAGCTGGGCATGTTCAGCTGGCAGGTCGACGCGGTGCTCGAGGGCGCGCGCGACGACCTGCTCTACGTGCCGGTGGCCATCGACTACGAGAAGGTCGTCGAGTCGTCGAGCTACGGCGCCGAGCTGAAGGGCGGCGAGAAGAAGGCCGAGAGCGTCGGAGCGCTCTTGCAGGCGCCGAAGGTGTTGTCAGAGAACTACGGGCGCATTCACCTGCGCTTCGACAAGCCGATCTCGCTCGCGGCCCTGATGAAAGAGCGCAAGCTCGACGGCCGCTCAGGCGTGACCGAAGAGCAGAAGCGCTCGCTGGTGCGGGCGCTGGGGCACGCGGTGATGTACGGCATCTCGCGGGTGTCGACGGTGACGCCGCACGCGCTCCTGGCGTCGGCGCTGCTGGCGCACCGCAAGCGCGGCATCTCGGCCAGAGACGTGGGCGAGCGGGTGGTGATGCTCCGGCGCATCGCGGGCGATCTGGGCGCGCCGTTCTCGCCACAGCTCGAGGGGGCGCCCTCGTCGCCCGACACGTTGGGGCCGATCGCCGACGCGCTCGCGATGTTCTCGAGCCAGGGCATGGTGAAGACCGTGCAGGCGATGGGCGAGCCCATCTACCAGCTCGAAGACGACAAGCGCGCCGAGCTGGCCTTCTACAAGAACACGCTCTTGAACCTGGTGGCGGGCCGCACGATCGTGGCGAGCGCGCTGTTGTCGACGCCGGGCGACTCGCACGCCGCGGTTCGCGAGCGGGCGCTGGTGCTGTCGCGCCTGTTCAAGTTCGAGCTCATCTACCCGGTGGGCAAGACGTTCGAGGTGATCTTCACCGAGACGGTGGCGCACCTTGCGAAGCTGGGGCTGGTGCTCGCCGACGAGGCGACCTTGAAGGTGGCGCCCGAGGCGTTCGCGAAGCCTCAGCTGCAGTTTCTCGCCGAGCTGATTCGCGACTACCTCGAGTCGTACTGGCTCTCGGCCAAGGTGGCAGCGAACCTGCCTGCGGGCGGGGTCGACAAGAGAGAGTTCGTGAGGCTCGCCCTCGAGGCGGGGCGCGGTGAGTTTCTTGCCGGGAGCCTCACCGCAGCAGAGGCTCTGTCGCGGACCAACCTCGAGAACGCCGTGCAGTACCTCATCGATCAGAGGGTGTTGATCGAGCGGGAAAAGAAGCTCGTCGCACAGGTGCCGGCGGCGCAAGCCCTGATGGAAAAGATTCGCACCTACCTCGGAGAGTAAGCGTGACGCTCAAGACGCTGGCCGTTTTCACCCTGGTCTTCATGCCGCTCGGCGCCCTGGCGCAAGACGAGCTCGGCCTCGACTTCAGCGAGGCGAAGACGCCCGCCGAGTTTCGGCCCGCAATCGCGTTCGTCGGCGTGACCCCCGAGCAGGCCGAAGAGCCGCTCGCGGTGAGGGCGAAGCTCATCGAGGCCGAGCTGCTCAAGTCGCTGAACGAGTCAGAGCGGTTCGGCACGGTGAAGGCGCCCGTCGACGTCGCCGGCGTGTCGACCACGGCGCGCAAGTGCCACGACTTCGCCTGTCTCGAGGCGCTCGCCGAGAAGCTGGGCGTGCACCGCATCGTGTACTGCACGCTCGCGAAGGCGGGGCCCGGCACCGTGCTGTCGATCAACGGCTTCGACCCCACCCTGCCCGCCGTGCTGCCGGCGACGGTCGAGAGCGGCGAGAAGGCCGAGAAGGCGGCGATGGGCGGGTTCGCGGGCATCGCGGGCAAGAGCCAGGCGCAGCGCGACAAAGAGTTTCTCGCCAAGGTGCGCGGCCCGTTCGCCGAGATGCTGAAGCACATCGCGACCCCGCTGGGGAAGATGGCGGTCGACGTGATCGAGCAGAACGCGGTGACGACGTGGAAGAACAGAGAGCTCGGCACCGGCAGCTTCGAGAAGGCGCTGCCCGTCGGCAGCTACGAGATCACGGTGCGCACCGACGGCTACGAAGAGTTCGCCACGACGGTCACCATCGAGCCCCTGAAGAAGGCCGAGGTGAAGGTGACGCTGGTGGCGAAGTCGATCGAGCGGCCGCCCGAGCCGGTGGTGGCGACCGAGCCCGAGACGCCGCTCTACCAGCGGCCGGGCGTGTACGTGGCGCTGGCGGGCGCGGTGCTGGTGGGGGTCGGCCTCGCGATGGGGGCGATGGCCAAGTCGACCGAAAACCGCGCGGTCGACGGTGACCTCGACGGCCGCATCGACATCACGCGGGCGCAGGCGAACGGCGCGCGCACGCAGGCGCTGCTCGCGAACGTGCTGGTGCCGCTCGGCGCGTGCGTGTTCGCCGCGGGCGCGCTGTGGGCGTTCGTGGTGCCGCTCGTGTTCAACAAGAGCGTGGCGCCGAAGGCCCCGACGGGGCCCGGCAGCCCGGGTGACCCGGCCGAGGGCTCGGGCTTCGGGGCGGCGGCGATGTTCGGGGGCTCGTTCTAGCCGATGCCGAGGCTCGCGTTCGTCGCGCTGGCGGGCGCCCTGCTGGGTTGGGCAGCCTCGTGCACCGTGAGGTTCGACGACGGTGCGAAGTTTCGCTGTGACGGTGACGGCGACTGCGGGGGCGGCGGGTACGTCTGCTTGAACGGCGACTACTGCTGCAAAGCCGACGGCGACGAGGTCGGCAAGGGCTGCGACGGGCGCGACAACGACTGCGACGGCCAGACCGACGAAGGCGCGGGTGGCCTCGAGATCTGCAACGGCGTCGACGACGACTGCGACGGCGTGATCGACAACGGGTTCGACCTGATTCAAGACCCGCGCAACTGCGGCGCGTGCGACCGCGCCTGCCAGTCGAACCAGGCGTGCAGCAACAGCGTGTGCGTCGTGCGGGGCGAGTCGAGCTGCACCGACAACGTCGACAACGACGGCGACCTGAAGGTCGACTGCGCCGACGGCGACTGCAACACGCTGGCCTGCGGCGTCGGCTGTCAGTGCCGGGCGATGATGAGGGCCGAGGGCGCCTGCACCGACGGGGCCGACAACGACGGCGACCAGCAGACCGACTGCGCCGACCTCGACTGCGACGGAGCAGGCTGCGCCACGAGCGGCTGCACCTGCACGAACGGGGCGAAAAAAGAGACGGCCTGCGTCGACGGCATGGACAACGACGGCGACGGCTCGACCGACTGCAGCGACGGCGACTGCGCGGCGCAGCTGTGTCAGGCGGCTCCGGCGACGTTTCGGTGCACGGCGGCGGGCACCTGCGCGTGCAACGACGGCGGCGTCGTGACCGAGACCGGCGCCCGCTGCCGCGACCGCATCGACAACGACTGCAACGGGCTCACCGACTGCGCCGAGGCCGCCTGCGACGGGCTGTCGTGCGCGGCCGACGGCGGCGCCGGCTGCATCTGCAACGGTGGCAGCGGGCGAGAGACGAGCTGCTCCGACCGGCGAGACAACGACAACGACGGCACCACCGACTGCGGTGACGCCCTGCCCGACGGTGGCGGCGACTGCCCGATCGGGGTGGCCTGCTCGTTCTTGAACGCCGGGGTGCCGACCGTCGGGGCGTGCGCGGCGGATCACACGTGCAAGTAGACACGTGAAGACCGGGGACAGGGACGGGGCCGGGGACGTCTGCCGGACCCGGAAAACGTCCCCGGCCCCGTCCCTGTCCCCGGCTTCAGCGAAATGAAGCGCCGCGGCCCGCGCGAAGCTCGCCGACCGCGTGCCAGAACGCGGGTGAGTAATCGCGCCCCTTGAGCACGAACGGCCGGCCCTCGAACGCGCCCTGCTCGTAGCCCTCTTCGACCAGCGTCGCCTGCTGCTCGCAGTTGAGCATCGACCAGGGGCGCCCTTCGCGCAGCCCTTTCTCGAGGCGGTAGCCGTCGCCGACGAGCTGGGCCTCGAGCGAGTCGGCGATGTACGCGTGGCCGCCGTTCTGGTGCTGCCAGACGTGACACAGCTCGTGCACGAGCACGGGCAGCTGCAGCGGCAGAAAGCGCGCGGGCACGAACAGCGTGTCTTCGATCACGAACGCGCGCTGGCTGATGCCGAGCAGGCCGGCGACCGGGGCCCTGATGCGAACCTTCGACAGGTCGACGCTCTCTTCGTAGATGTGCTCGAGCAGCACGCGCTCGGGCGGGCTGAGCCTTCGCTCGGGCGCGGTCGAGAGGCGCGCTGCGGCGAGCACCGCCTTCGCGGCGGCGAAGCCGGCGGGCTGCTTCCACCACGTCACTTCGACACCACCTGGAGCCACTTCTCGAGGGTCGCCTCGTCACCCTCGCCGGCCAGCGAGGCCACGATGGTCGCGCTCGCGTCGAGGAACACGGTCGACGGCAGCGTCTTGAGCCCCAGCGGGCCCATCACCTCGTCCGAGTACGCGAGCGTGCTGTCGATCTCGGCCTTCTCGGCCGCGGCGTAGACGAGCGCCTCGTCGGTCTCGAGCGACAGCGCGACGAAGCCGACCGCCTGCGCCGCGTGCTTCGCCTTCAAGGTGTCGAGCACGCGGAGCTGCCGCAGGCACGGGGCGCAGTCGGGCCGCCACACGCTGATGACCCACGCCTGCCCCTTCAGCGTCTGGTGGTCGAGCAGATCATCGGTGAGCGTCACCGCACGAAACGCCTCGGGCAGCGGGCGGTTCTGCCGCTTCGTGCCGTCGCACGCGGTGGCGAAGACGGCGGTGGCGACGACGAGGTTACGGAGCGCGAACACACTGAACCCGATGAAGACTCTGCCCCGTGTGCTCGCTCGCCGTGAAGTAGCTCTGGCCGTCGGGCCCCCAGGTGATGGCCTCGCCCTGCGGCTCGTCGATCGCCGTGGGCACGTCGCGGGCGCGCGTCGTGAACGTGGTCTCGAAGCCGGCGTCGGGCACCTCGCGCAGCTCGACGGCGCGGTTGTACATGCGCACGAGCAGCGAGGTGCCGCAGGGGTGAATGTCGCCGCCGGTGACGAGAATGTCGGTGGGCTCGGGCACCGAGAGCGGGCCCACCTCGACGAGCGTCACCGTCACGTCGGGCGTGAGCGGCGTGGGGAAGCGAAAGACGCGCGACGGCTGGCCCGCGATGCCCTTCGAGACGACGTAGAGGGCGCCGGTCGCCGGGTGGCTGAGCAGGGTCTCGGCGTTGTTGCGCTCGCCGTTCGGGTAGATGAACGGCAGCCGGTCGAACGGCAGGTTCAGCTCGGGCGTCTGGTCGGCGCCGATGGGGAGCGCCGGCTCGCGCGCGCGGTAGACGGTGTACGTGCCGCGGCGGCGCAGGTTGTCGCCGATGTCGGCGAGGAACAGGCACGGCGCTCGGGCGTCAGAGTCGCAGGGGCCGAGGGCCATGTCTTCCCAGTCGATGGCCTGCGCGCCGCTCAGCTTGAGCTCGGCGAGCAGGCGGCCGAACGTGTCGAGCGCGAAGAGCCGCGGGCTGTCGCCCGAGTCGTTGTGCGCGTAGATGACGCCGGGGTGCGCCGCGCTCGCAGCGAGGCCCGAGAGCTCGTCGAGCTGACTGGGCAGCGGCCCACGAATTTCGACGGCGCCCCACGTCTCGCACGGCGTGCAGTCAGCCACGAGGCTGACCGGCGCGCCGCCGTCTGCGGTGCCGGCGTCGAAGTGTTGCACCTCCCACGGCATGGTCGCGGGGCGTGGGCCACACGTGGCCGAGGCGGCGATGGTGACGAGCGTGCCGAGCGTGAGGCGGGTCAGCACGCGTCACTTCGCCTTCACATCGAGGCGTCTTGAACCACCAGCCACGAGGCGCCTCTGGGGTGCAGCACGACGAGCGTGTTGCCCGATGCCGACGGTTTGTTCGGGTAGCTCAAGGTCCACTTCGCCATCACGGTCACCGAGCCCGGCGCGGCGCGCGCGTCGAGAAACTCGAAGCTCAGCGTGCCCATGGCGGCCTTGTCGGGGTACCGCTTCTTGTACCGGGCGAGCACCTGCTCTCGGCCCTTGGTGAGGCCGGTCGGCGTGATGAACGTGGCGTCGTCGGCGTACGAGGCCGTGAAGCCCTCGAGGTCACCCTTGTTCCACGCCGAGGCCTGCTCGGTCATGAACGCCTTCGCGGCGTCGATGCGGGTCGCCTCGGCCGGGCCGGTGTCGACGACGGCGCCCTTCACGACACACGCGGCCTCGATGGTCTTGGCCTTGGTCTTGAGGCACGCGCGCAGGGCGTCGGCGTCTGAGACTCCGGCGTCGGAGGCGGCCGGCGCCGGCGCGGGGGCGGCGCTCGAGACGAGGCCAATCAGGGCGTAGGCGAACATTCGCCCGAATGTACCTTCTTCAGCTCGGCGAGGAACTTCTCAGGAGGAAGGAAGCCGGTCACCTTGGGGTCGGCCAGCACGGTGCCGTTCGGCGCGACGAACGCGACGGTGGGCAGCCCCTTGACGCCGAAGCGCTCGTACAGCGTGTCGAGCACCTCGTGGTCATTGGTGCCGTCGACCTTGATGTTCACGAAGCGCCCCGCCTCGTCGACGACCGCCTGCGACGTGTACGTGTGGGCGTCGAGCTCTTTGCAGGCCGCACACCACTCGGCGAAGAAGTCGATCATCACCGGCTTGCAGGTGGCCTTGGCCTTCTCGAGCAGCGCATCGAACGGCGCGGCGCTGTTCGCCTGATCGGCGGTGAAGCTCGACCACTCGAGCACGTGGTGCAGCGGTGAGACGGGCTCGGGCAGCGGCGCCATGCGCAGCGCGAGCGCCGAGACGAGGGCGGCGACGCCGAACGCCTTCGCGGCGGCCTGACGGCGCGTACCGTCTTTGAACGAGAAGTGAATGGCGCCGGCGAGCACGCCTGCGAGCGCGAGCACGGCGGTGAGCCCGATGGTCGGGCTGCGACCGAGGGCGGCGCCGACGGCAGAGATGACCTCGCGCACCGGGCCGATGCCGTCGCGCCAGTAGCCGATGGCGAGGGCGACGAGCACGACGCCGAAGACCGACTTGACCCACTCCATCCACACTCCGCCCTTGGGCAGGCGCATGGCGAAGACGCCGATGATGAAGAACGGCACGCCGATGCCGAGCGCGTAGGTGAAGAGCAGCGCGCCGCCGAGCACGGGGTCTTTGGTGGTGGCGACGAACGTGAGCACGCCCGAGAGCACCGGGCCGGTGCACGGCGCGGCGAGAAAGCCCGAGACGGCGCCCATCAGGAGCGCGCCGATGAGGCCGCCGCCGCCGACGGTGTTGAGGCGCGTCGCGAGGCCGGTCGGCAGCGCGAGCTCGAAGGCGCCGAACATCGAGGCGGCGAGGGCGAGCAGAAAGAGGCCGAGGCCGAACGCGACGAAGGGGTTGCCGAGCGCGGTGCCGAAGGCGCGGCCGGCGAAGGCGGCGGCGACGCCGAGCGCGGCGAAGGTGACGCCCATGCCGAAGACGTAGGCGCTGGTGAGCACGACGGCCTTGCCGCGCGAGTCGGCCTGGCGGGCGCCGAACACGCCGACGGTGATGGGGATCAGCGGCCACACGCACGGCGTCATCGAGGTGAAGAGGCCGCCGACGAAGATGGCTCCGGCGGCGAAGAGAATGCGGCCGCCGGCGAGCAGCTCGGTGGCGTAGTCGCCGCCGGTGGGGCCGGTGGGCAGAATGAACGGCACGAAGGCGATGCCGACCGCGGCCAACACCGCCAGGAGCAGGACCTTCGGGAGTGCCATGTGGGGTGCTCTTAAGGTGACTTCACCGCGCGTGCAGTTTCAATCAGGTCGCCGCCTCACTTTAGGTCGTAGCCCAGTCGCGGGTGGCCTTGGGCGGGCCGGCGATGGTGTGCAGGTAGGCGAGCACGGTCATCTCGGGGTCCCACCGCACGCCCTGCACGGGGAAGCCGGCGTCGATCTTCACCGGGGCGCCGGGCGAGACCATCACGGTCTTGGTGCCGGCGGGGCCCGAGAGCTCGAGCGGCACCTTGAGGCCCTTCGGGTACTCGTTGCGCGCGTTGAGCTGGGCCTCGACGACGTTGCCCTTCACCTTCGAGAGGGCCTCGAGCTTGGGCACGGCGGTGATGGTGTTCCACTCGGCGAAGAACGGGCCGAAGTCGTGGCCGGTTTTTTTCTTCGCGAAGGCGACGAAGTCGTCGGTCGAGACGGCCTTCTGGCGGTTCGTCTGGAACCAGTCTTTGAGCAGGGCATCGAGCTTCGGGGTGCCGAGCTCGGCCTCCATCATGCGCAAGAGCCATGGCCCGAGCTGGTACGGCAGCGCGGTGAAGATCTCGTGCACGTCGGTGTGAGCGGGGGCCGAGAGCGCGTGGGGCGTGTGGCGCAGGGCGTCGGTGATCTCTTCGCGCGCGTTGCGGAGCAGGTCTCGGAACTTGTCTTCGCCCTCGGCGTGCCGGAAGTAGCGGAAGGTGGCGTAGTTGGTGAAGCCCTCGCTCATCCAGAAGTCGCCCCAGTTCTTGATGCGAACGTTGTCGCCGAACCAGTGGTGGGCGACCTCGTGGGCGGCCGTCTCTTTGGCGGCTTCGACGTTGCGCGCGGCGTTCATCATGATGGCGACCGCGGCCGTATGTTCCATGCCGCCGAGGCCGCCGGGCACCTCGACGAGCTTGAGCGTCGGGCCGTAGTCGTACTTGCCGAGCCAGCTCTCGTAGAAGGTGAGCGACGCCTTCGCGGCCTCGGCGTAGGCCTTGCGGTTCGCCTCGGGAATCTTCTTGCCGTTGCCGAAGCTCGAGACCTCGACGCCGCCGTGGCTGTGGCCGGCGTTGCCGAGCTCGAAGTCGGGCGCAGCGTAGAACGCGATCGCGTACGAGGGCGCCTCGGCGCTGCTGACGAACGCGCCCTTGGGGGTCTTGGTGCCGGTGGCGACCGCCTCGATGCCGGCGGCGACCTTGACGACGACGCTGGCGGTGGCGCCGTCGGCGGGGTTCGAGCTCGAGGGGAACAGGGCGCCGGTGTTGTACGGCCACGTCATGGTCCACATGCGGCCGGTGTACTTGTCGCGAATGAGGCCGAACGCGTTGGGGTCGACGGTGTCGTCGGGCTTCACCGTGTATTCGACCTGGAGCGCCTTGGCCCCCGGCGCGGTGATGAAGAGCCGGCCGTCTTTCTGCTCGAAGGGCACGGCCTTGCCCTCGACGAGCACGCGCGAGACGGTGAGGCGCTCGGGGTTGGCCTCGAGCACGGCGACGGCGGGGGCCTTCGCGTCGAGGGCGACGATGGCGCGCGCGGGAAAGGCGTCGCGCTTGCCGGTCAGATCGAAGGTGAGATCGTAGTGCTTCACGTTCACGTTGGCCGAGGGCACGGCGTTCTTCAGCACGGCCTCGAGGTCGGGCGGCAGGGGGCCGCGCGAGACGCCGGTGAGCACGCCGAGGGCCTTGCGAACGGGGTCGAGCTCGAAGCTGTCGAGCTCGGCGTCGTTGCGCAAGAGCGCCATGATGCTCTCGGCGGCCGCCTTCTCTTTGGGGGCGGTGATGCTCGCCTGGGCGTCTTTGAGGGCGCGCAGGTCGTTCTTGGTGAGGCGGCCGCTGCCTTCGAGGGCGCGGGCAAACACCGAAGCGAACTTCTTGGAGCTCAGGTCGGGCATGGCGTTCGCGACGCTTCTACCATGCCCCGCTCTCGGGTAGTTTGAGGGCGCCCTATGCCTCTCGAGCTGAAAGATCTGGCGTCACAGAAGGTGTTGGTAGTTCCCGAAGACGGTCTCACGTTCGGCCGCGAAGGCGGCGACGCGAACATTCAGCTGCGCGACACGGGCGTGAGCAAGCGCCACGCGCGGGTGTTCGGCGAGAACGGCGCGTGGTTTCTCGAAGATCTCGGGTCGAGCAACGGCACGTGGCTGCAGAAAGAGCGCATCAAAGACGCGACCGAGCTCTTGCCGGGCGACGTGTTTCAGATGAGCCAGGCGAAGTACGAGGTGCTGCAGGCGACGAACGACGACGCGGGCGAGCCGACGTCGATGCAGCCCGACGAAGACTCGCAGATGGACGACGCGCCGCCCGAAGACGAGGTCGAGCCGACCCCGAAGCCGGCCGCGAAAGAGCCCCCTGCGAAGGCGGCCAAGGGCGCGGCGAAAGACAAAGAGAACAGCGTCTCGAAGCAGAAGGTCGGGGCGGCGCCGGCTCCGTCGAAGAAGATGGCGGCTGCGGGCGGCAAGAACAAAGACGAGGCGAACAAGAAGACCGAGGCGGGTGTGCCCGACGCGGCCGCCGATGCGGGCGGGGGTGGCGAGCCGAAGAAGATCACGGTCGGCTACTTCTTGATCGCGGTGCCGAAGGCGTTCGCGTTCTACCTGGCGGCGATACCGGTGATGTTGCTGAACCCGATCGGCACGATTCGCAAGGCCGTGAAGGAACAGAAGCACGAGGCGAAGGGCCGCATGGAGCTCATCGCCTGGGCCCTGCCCGCCCAGCTGATCGGCGCGGCGTTCGGGTTCCTGGGTGGCCTCATCTACGGGCTCGTGACGCACACGCTGAGCGTCGGCGACATTCTGCCGATCGGCCGGCTGATCGGCGCGGTGATCGGGGCGATCATCACGGGCATCGTCTGGCACCCGTTCTTCAACTGGTGGGTGAAGTTCCTCAAGGGCACGTCTGACGATCGGTCGCGCACGAACCTGTTCTTGCTGGTGCAGACGGCGACGGCGCTGCTCGCGTTTCCCGCGTTCGTCGCGCAGGTGTTGGGCCTGGTGCCGCTGCCGCTGATCGGCCTGGTGCCGCTGGTGCTGTCGCTGGCGTCGTCGCTGATCATGCTGTTCATCTGGTTCTCGTGGTTCAGCGAAGCGGGCGTGGTGAAGTGGTTTCGCATCGTGCTGATGGTGCTGGGCGGCCTCGCGTGCCTCTCGACGCTCGCCGGCATACCCGCGGCGATCGCGGGCCGGGGCTCGGTGGGCGGCTCGGGCGGCAGCGTCGACGCGCAGGTGGCGGCCGCAGAAGCGCAGGCCGAGGCGCTGCGCAAGCAGGCCGAGGCGCAGGCCGAAGTGGCCGAGAAGCAGGCCGATGCCGCGGCGGCAGCGGCCGAGAAGCAGCTCGACAAGGCGCAGGCGGCGGCCGACAAGGCCGAGAAGCAGGCCGAGAAGGCCGAGAAGGCGGTGGCTGCGGCGCCGCCCCCGGTGGAAGACAAGAAGGCCCCGCCTCCGCCGCCCGAGAAGGCGGCGCCCCCGCCCCCGCCGGCGAAGGGGGCAGACCCGGCACCGGTGGCGGCCGCCGCGGCTCCGACCGGCGCGGGCTACGGCGCGTGGCACTCGAAGTGGGAGGCCGTCGAGAAGCGCATCACCGACGACCCCACGGTGCTGAACAAAGACCCCTCGGTGCTGAACCTCTACAAGAAGCTCGTCGACGAGATGGAAGACGCCGAGGCGAAGTTCGCGAAGAGCAAAGACCCGCGCCGCGTGAGAGATCACCTGCGCGACGCCGAGATGTACGAGAAGACCGAAAAGACGGTGAACGAGCTGTACGGCAAGCTCTTCAAGTAGCAGAGCCCCTCACCCCTGCGGTTTTTTCGGCAGCTCGAGGCCGGCGCTGCGCGCGAGCCCCATGACACCCTCGACGGCGGCGGCGACGTACCCGAACGGGTTCGCGCCATCGACGGCGGTGACGTGCACCTCGCCCATCTTCTGCTGAAACGCGGCGGCGAGCTCGGGCAGGCGGTTGGCGAGGGTCATCTGAATCACCTCGGGGCTGAGCGTGTTCTCGATCTCGCGCAGCTTCGCGGCGCGGTCGAGCTCGAGCTTGTGGGCGAGCTCCTGCTTCTTGAGCTCGAGCTCGACGGTCTTGAGCTCGACCTCGGCGAGCGCACGCTTGCCCTCGGCCACCCGCGCCTGGGCGGCGAGCACCTCGGTGGCCTGGGCCTCGGCGGCGACGCGCATGGCGTGGCGCTGGGCCTCGGCCTTCGCGTCGGCCTGCAGCTGCTGCAGGCGCGCCCGCTCGCTCGCCGCCTGCTTCGTGAGCAGCACCTGCGTCTCGGCCTCGAGCTTCTTCAGCTGCAGCTCGCGCTCCGAGTCGATCTGCGCCTGCTTCGCCGCGCGCTCGGTGGCGAGCCGGGTCTCTTCGACGCGCGTGTCGGCCGCGAGCTTCTCGAGGCGGGCGGCCTCGTCGGCGGCCTGCTTCTCGCGGCGAATTTCGGTGGCCGACGCGACTCGGGCGAGCTCGATCTGCCGCTCGGTGGCGGCCTCGTCTTGTTTGACGGCGCGGTCGCGGGCGAGCTCGGCCTCGCGGGCCTGGCGCTCGAGCTCTTGCCGGTAGCGCGCCTGCATGTTCGCGAACACGGCCTGCGACATGACGCGCACGTCTTGAATTTCGATCGAGTCGACGACGACGCCCCAGCCGCGCGCCGTGCGATCTTCGGTGCGCCCGGTGCCGCCGACGACGGGCGCGATCTCGCGCATGAGCTCTGAGGCGAGCGCGTCTTTGCGCCGGGTCATGCAGTGCTCGACCGACAGGTTCGCGACGAGCCGGCGCGTGGCGCCGATGAACATCTCGCCCATCATCGCCGACAGCTTCTCTTGGGCGCGTTCGGCGTAGCTGAAGTTCAGCATGCGAAACGCGATGAGCGGGTCGGCGATGCGGTACACGGCGATGCCGGTCACCTGCACGCCGACCTTCTCGGCGGTCACCTGGTCGGCGACGAAGTGCAGGCGCTGAACCGTGGTGGGCACGATCGAGACCGACTCCCACGGCCACTTGAAGGTGGTGGCGCCCTGCCCGCTCATCACCACCTTGCCGCCGCGCATGCAGATGAGGAACTCGCTGGGCTTCGCCGAGACCCAGCCCCACCGCTTCTGCTTCTCGGGGTCTTCTTCGGGTTTACCTTTGCGCCAACCTTCGGTGGTCTGTCGTGGGGGGAGTGCCGTCATGGGGCGGCGCCTCAGTGCAGCGCGTGGGCCGGGCCGCAACACTGCGAATCGACCGGGGGCCCCGGGCGATAACGGAGCTGTCTGCTCCAATTAGGGGCGCTCCAGCCTGACGTGGGAATGTGGACTTGACTGGTCCACTTTCCATCCGTTACAGAAAGTCTCGTGAAGCTGCCCATCTACATGGATAACCACGCGACGACGCCGCTCGACCCGCGGGTGCTCGACGCGATGTTGCCGTACCTGAAAGACGACTTCGGCAACGCGGCCTCACGCAACCACGTCTTCGGGTGGAAGGCCGAGGCCGGCGTCGAGGCGGCGCGCAAGCACGTCGCCGCGCTGATCGGCGCCGACCCGAAAGAGATCGTGTTCACCTCGGGCGCGACCGAGTCAGACAACCTCGCCATCAAGGGCGTGATCGACTTCTACCGCGCGAAGGGCGACCACATCGTCACCCTGAAGACCGAGCACAAGGCGGTGCTCGACTCGTGCAAGCGCCTCGAGCGCATGCGGCAAGAGCGCATCGACGAGCTGAAGATGCTGCGCCTCGGTGAGCTCACGGGCCGCGACGTCACGGCCGAAGAGGTCGCCACGCTCGAGATCAAGCACGACCTCGAAAAAGACGAGCAGCTGCAGCGGTGGATCTCGAAGGTGCAGACCGGCGCGCGGGTCACCTACCTCGACGTGAAAAAAGACGGCCTCGTCGATCTCGAGCAGCTCAAGGCCGCGATCACCGACAAGACGGTGCTGGTCAGCATCATGCTGGCGAACAACGAGATCGGCACCGTTCAGCCGGTCGCCGAGATCGGCGCCATCTGCCGCGAGCGCGGCGTGCTCTTTCACTGCGACGCGGTGCAGGGCCTGGGCAAGGTGCCGTTCGACGTGAACGCGGCGAAGGCCGACCTGGTGTCGATCACGGCGCACAAGATGTACGGCCCGAAGGGCGTGGGCGCGCTGTACGTGCGCCGCAAGCCGCGCGTGCGCATCGCGCCGATCATCGACGGCGGCGGTCACGAGCGCGGCATGCGGTCGGGCACGCTGAACGTGGCGGCCATCGTCGGCTTCGGCAAGGCGGCCGAGCTGGCGCGCCTCGAGATGGCCGACGAGGCGAAGCGGCTCGAGAAGCTGCGCACGCGGCTCTTGAACGGGCTCAAGTCGAAGCTCGACATGCTGGTGGTGAACGGCTCGATGGAGACGCGCCTCCCCGGCAACCTGAACGTGAGCTTCGCGTACGTCGAGGGCGAGGCGCTGATGATGGCGATCAAAGACGTGGCGGTGTCGTCAGGCTCGGCCTGCACGTCGGCGTCGCTCGAGCCGTCGTACGTGCTGCGCGCGTGCGGCGTCGACGAAGACATGGCGCACAGCTCGATTCGGTTCGGGCTCGGCCGCTTCAACACCGAAGAAGAGGTCGACTACGTGATCGACCTGATGGCCCGATCGGTGGGCCGGTTGCGTGAGATGAGCCCCCTGTACGAAATGGCAAAAGAGGGCATCGACTTGAAATCCATCGCCTGGACGGCGCATTAGGAGGTCTAAAATCATGGCCTACTCAGAAAAAGTCATCGAGCACTACGAGAACCCGAAGAACGTGGGCACGCTCGACAAAGAAGACCCGAACGTCGGCACCGGCCTCGTCGGCGCGCCCGCGTGCGGCGACGTCATGCGCCTGCAGCTCAAGATCAGCGACGAGGGCGTGATTCAAGACGCGAAGTTCAAGACGTTCGGCTGCGGCTCGGCCATCGCCTCGAGCTCGCTCGTCACCGAGTGGGTGAAGGGCAAGACGGTCGACCAGGCCGGCACGATCTCGAACAAAGAGATCGCGAAAGAGCTGTCGCTGCCGCCCGTGAAGATTCACTGCTCGGTGCTGGCCGAAGACGCGATCAAGGCCGCGATCGAAGACTTCAAGAAGAAGAAGGCGGCGCGGGGCAGATAATGACGGCCGCTCCTGCCATCTCGACGCCCGCCAAACCTGATTCCGCAAAACCGGCGGGCAAGGGCGTTCTGCTCGGTGACTCGGCCGTCGACCGGCTGAAGAAGCTGCTCGCCGAGCGTCAGACGCCGCTCGCGGGGCTGCGCATCGCGGTGAAGGGCGGCGGCTGCTCGGGGCTCGCCTACCACATGGAGTGGGCCGAGGCGCCGCGCGAGCGCGACAAGATCTTCGAGCGCGAGGGCGTGCGCATCTTCGTCGACCCGAAGAGCTACCTGTACCTGATGGGCACCGAGCTCATCTTCGAAGAGACCATGATGGCTTCGGGCTTCAAGCTGCAGAACCCGAACGAGAAGACCGCCTGTGGTTGTGGCGAGAGCTTCACGGTGTGAGTCACTTCGAGCTCTTCGGGCTCGCGCCCTCGGTCGACCTCGACATGGCTTCGCTCGAAGCGAAGTACCGCGAGCTCTCGCTCGCGAACCACCCCGACCGAAACCCCGCCGACCGCGTGGGCGCTGCCTCGCGCACGGCGAACATCAACGAGGCGTTCAAGGTGCTGAAGCACCCCGTGAGGCGGGCGTTCTATCTGCTGGGCCTGAAGGGCGTCGACCTCGAGAAGGTCTCGATGCCGATGGAGTTTCTCGAGGGCATTCTCGAGCAGCGTGAGGCGCTCGAGGCGGCCATGGCCGAGAAGAACTTCGTGAAGGTGCGGGGGCTGGCGGCGCAGATCGAGCGGGACTCGGCGGTGGCGCTCTCGGCCGGGCAGGCGAGCCTGCGGGCGGGCGACGTGGCTGCGGCGACGTCGGCGCTCGCGAAGGTGCGCTACTTCGGCCGCTTTCTGGAAGAGGTCGAGGCCATCGAGGAGGACGCCGCGTGAAGGGCCTGTTGCAGATTCACGACCCGCTCAAACCCAAGGGGCACGCGGTCGGCATCGATCTCGGCACGACGAACTCGCTGGTGGCGGGCGTGATTCACGGCAAGCCCGTGTGCCTCGAGGCCGACGAGGGCGGCGCGAAGCTGCTGCCGTCGGTGGTTCACTATGGCCGTGACGGCGGCGTGCTGGTGGGCCAGCGGGCGGTCGCGCAGATGCCGCAGCACCCGACCGACACGCTGAAGAGCGTGAAGCGGTTCATGGGCAAGTCGCACGGCGACGCCGAGACCAAGAAGCTCGGCGCGTACAAGTTCGCGGGCGGCACGGGCGTGGTGCGCTTCGAGGTGAGCGGCGGGCAGCCGGTGACGCCGATCGAGGTCTCGGGCGAGATCTTGCGCGCGCTCAAGCGCCGCGCCGAGTCGCACTTCGCCGGCAAGGTCGAGCAGGCCGTCATCACGGTGCCGGCCTACTTCGACGATGCGCAGCGCCAGGCGACGAAAGATGCGGGCCGGCTCGCGGGGCTCGAGGTGCTGCGGCTGCTCAACGAGCCGACGGCGGCCGCGCTCGCGTACGGGCTCGACAAGGGCTCGCAGGGGCACTTCGCGGTCTATGATCTCGGCGGCGGCACGTTCGACATCTCGATTCTCGAGCTCACCGACGGCGTGTTTCAGGTGAAGTCGGTCGGCGGCGACAGCGCGCTCGGCGGTGACGACTTCGATCGTGCGCTCGCGGGGCTGGTGCTCGGCGAGAAGCCGACGCCCGCCGAGATCTCGACGGCGCTGCAGGCCGCGCGCGCGGCGAAAGAGCGGCTGACCACCGAGACGAAGGTCGACCTGCTCGGCCGCACCGTCACGCGCGACGAATTCGACGCCCTGATTCGCCCGCTGATCGAAAAGACGGGCGTCGCGTGCCGGCGTGCGCTGAAAGACGCCGAGCTGAAGGCCGGCGAGCTCGACGGCGTGGTGCTGGTCGGCGGCTCGACGCGGGTGCCGGCGGTGCGCAGGTTCGTGGCCGAGGTGTTCGGGCGCGAGCCGCTCGCCGACATCGACCCCGACCAGGTGGTGGCGCTGGGCGCGGCGGTGCAGGCCGACCTGCTCACGAACGCCGAGCGGCGAGACGAGGTGCTGCTGCTCGACGTGATCCCCCTGTCGTTGGGGCTCGAGACCATGGGGGGCGTGGTCGAGAAGCTGATCCCGAGAAACAGCACGATTCCCATCGGGCAGGCGCAGGTGTTCACCACGTTTCAAGATGGCCAGAACGCGATGGACATTCACGTCGTGCAGGGCGAGCGCGAGCTCGTCGAAGACTGCCGCTCGCTGGCGCGGTTTCGCCTGACCGGCATACCCGCCCTGCCCGCGGGCATCGGGCGCGTCGAGGTGAAGTTTTCGGTCGACGCCGACGGCATTCTTTCGGTTTCGGCGAAAGAGCAGTCGACGGGCATCGAGCAGAAGATCACGGTGAAGCCGACGCACGGGCTGACCGACGACGAGATCGAGCAGATGTTGCTCGACTCGATCGATCACGCCGAAGACGACATTCAGAAGCGGCTCTTGCGCGAGCAGCAGATCGAGGCGCAGCGCATCTTGATCGACGCGGCGAAGCAGCTCTCAGAGAACGGCGACCTGCTCGAGCCCGCCGAGCGCGCCGAGCTCGAGGCGTCGATGAGGTCTCTCGAGGCGCTGTCGAAAGAGACGACCGACCACCACAGGCTGAAGCAGGCGATCGTCGGGCTCGACGAGCAATCGAAGCCGTTCGTCGAGCGCATCATGAACCGCGCGATCTCTCGCGCCGTCGTGGGCCAGAAGGTCTGACGTGCCGAAGATTCACTTCTCGAGCCCGCTCGACGACGTCACGGTCGAGGTGAAGCCGGGCACCCCGATTCTCGAGGCCGCCGAAGCGTGTGGCGCGCAGGTCGGCCACTCGTGCGGCGGCGTCTGCGCCTGCTCGACGTGCCACGTCTGGGTGCGCAAGGGCCTCGAGTCGCTGTCAGAGCAGCAAGACGACGAGATCGACCGGCTCGACATGGCGTTCGACGTGAAGCCGACCTCGCGGCTGTCGTGTCAGGCGACGGTGGGCAGCGAAGATCTCGAGGTGTTCATCACCGAAGAGTCGCTGAAGGCGTACATGGACGAGAACCCCGACGTGCGCCGCCGGCTCGAGGCCGAGGGCAAATGGCCGGTGAACAAGTGACTCAGCGCCTCACGGCGTAGACGTTGTGCAGACCGAGCGCCTTGATGCTCTCGAAGGGCTCCTGGTCGACGGCGAGCTGAAAGCCCCGATCGTGCAGCGTCTTCGAGATGCCCTCGACGTCGCTCGTCTCGACCACCGCCTGGCGAACCTTCGGCCAGTCGGCGTCTGAGAGCCCGGCCAGCACCTGCGCCTCGACGCCCTCGACGTCGACCTTCAGCAGATCGATGCGGTCGACGTGGTGCTCGGCGACGACGTCGCTCAAGCTGCGCAGCGGCACGGTGACGGTGCGGCGCGCGAGCCGGCGCACGAGCCCGATGGCGGCCGCGGCGGCGCGGGGCACGCCGAGATCTTTCGCGAGCGCGCCCGGGTCGAGGGCCGGCGCCGGCACGATCGAGCCGGTCGAGCTCACGAACGGGTCGTAGGTGAGCTCGGCCCGCCCTGCCCGGTCTGAGAGCCCGAACGGCAGCGTGATCGCCTCGGGCACGTTGCGCTTCAGCGCCTCGAACACCTCGGGGTTCGGCTCGAACGCGAAGACGCGCAGGCCCCGGTGCTGCCGCATGAGCCACAGCGAGCACAGCCCGATGTTCGCGCCGCAGTCGAAGATGCAGTCGCCGTCGCGCACGGTGAGCCCGTGGCCGGCGTAGGCGCCGTTCACGAAGATCTGCTGGTGCAGCACCCCGGCGTCGGTCGCGTTGAGCGCCCAGACTTCGAGGCCGCCGGGGAGCGTCACGCGCTTCACTTGAAGGGGCTGAGCAGCTGCGGCCAGTACCGCTCTTCGAGGTTCTCACCCGCGAACAGCCCGACGTCGGCCGGCGGCCGTCGCCCTTCCGGAGCGAGGCGGGTGCGAAACAGCACGTCCCATACGATCAGCACGTGGCCGTAGTTGCCGTTCGCCTCCGCGGGCACGCGCGAGTGGTGCCAGCGGTGCAGCTCGGGGCCCGCCAGCAGCCAGTTGAAGACGCCCAGCTCGAGCGTCGTGTTCGCGTGCTGGTACTGCAGGTGGGTGATGGCGAACGCGCCGGCGAGCGCGAGCACCAGCGGCGGCGCGCCCAGCACGAGCAGCGGCCCGCCCGCGGCGACGAGCAGCACCAGCATGTCGAGCGGGTGGTTGCGCGATGCGTTCAGCGAGTGAAGCCGCCGCGCGCTGTGGTGCACGAGGTGAACGCGCCAGAGCAGGCGGGTCTCATGCATCCACCGGTGGGCCCAGTAGGCGCCGAATTCGCCAACGACGATCGCGAGCGCCACCTGCGCCAGCAGCGGCAGGCTCGCGGGCCAGACCTCGAGCCGGGGAAACACGCCGGCCGAGGCGATGAACAGCGCGTCGACGCCCAGGGTCGACAGCACGAGGTGCAGCGTGTCGACGCCCGAGTCGCCGAGCGACGTGTTCCACACCCTTTCGAACGGCGCCGCCCGCTCGGCGAAGCCTACGAAGAAGCCGGCCACCGAGACGACCAGCAGCACCGCGAGATCGAGCCGCCAGCCCATGCCGCCGAGCGCGTAGACCGCGGCGGGCGCCGCGACCACCGACGCCGCGTAGGCGACTCTGGGCAGGGCACGCCTCATGAGGGGAGGTGCCGGGCCCGCCGGTGAGGGTCGTGAAAATTGAAAGAAGTGTGATTCAACATTCAGCCCTCAACCGCTCGATTTCCGGTGCCCGGGATCGGTGAAAAGTGAATCACACTTCTTCCAACGTTCACGACCCTCATCGGCGGCCCCACGAGGCGTCGAATCGCCGTCAGGCACGCGCATGAAGAACGTCGCTTGACCCCATGCCTCGCGATCCCTATAAGCGCGCGGCTTCCATCGCCCAGGTGGTGGAATTGGTAGACACGCTAGATTCAGGGTCTAGTGGTGGCGACACCGTGGAGGTTCGAGTCCTCTCCTGGGCACAGGGGGATCCGGCGACGAAGAAGTCGCCGGGTCCCTTCGTCTTTGGTGCGGCTCAGGTGAACCAGCCCGAGAGCTTCGCGTCGCCCCGCGGTTCGCCGCGCAGCCCCTCTTCGATCGTCAGCGGCATGGCGTGCACCCCGCGGGCCTTGAGCGAGTCGAGCAGGGCCGCGCGAGCGCCGTCGTCGGGGCACGCGAAGATGCAGCCGTCGCCGCCGCCAGCCCCCGAGATCTTGCCCACGCAGCCCTGGGAGCGGCCGAGCGCGAGCAGCCGGTCGACGCCTTCGGTGACGACGGGGCCGAGCGTGGCGAGCAGCTCCTGCAGGCGGGTCATGGCCTCGCTCACGGCGGTGAAGTCGGCGCGCAACAGGCCGTCTTCGAGCTCGCGGCCCAGCGCATCGGAGGCCAGCGTGAAGCGCTCTCGCCCCCCGACGTCGAGGCGCCGCTCGATCTCGGCGATCATCACCCGCGTCGACGCGCTCTGCCCCGTGAACGCGTAGGCCAGCGGCACCTTGAGGCCCGGGACGCGGAACAGGTCGACCGGCGGGGCGTCGGCGAGGCGCGCCCCGAAGGCCGCGGTGCCGCACACGTCGAGCAGCGGCTTCACCTCGTACCGGCGGTAGCGCACCATCGTGCCCGCGAAGCACGCGGCGACGTCGGCGCCGCTGCCCCGCCCGCCCTGCGCCTCGGCGTGTGCGACCAGCGCGAGCTTGAGCGCATCGAGCCGCGCGTCGAGCGCGAACCGTGCAGCCTCGGCGGCCAGCACCACGGCGCGGGCGCTCGAGCCCAGGCCGAGCTTCGAGCCCCCGGGCCCGAGCGGCGACGGCGACAGCGCGACCGAAAAGCCGGGGCCCTCTTTGCCGACCGCGCGCAAGACGAGATCCAACGTTCGGGCGACGAAGTGAAACCCGGCGGCAGGCTCTTCGTCCCAGCTCACTCCGGCCGGGGTCATGTTGCCGGCGAGCCGCGTGCCCTCGAGCAGCACCTCGATGCGCCGGTCTTGCCGCTGGCGAACGACGGCGGTGGTGCGCGGGCCGACCGCGGCCACGCGAGCGATGCCACCCCACAGCACGGCGTACTCACCGGCGATGAACAGCTTGCCGGGCGCTGAGAGCGCGCGCTCCATCAGGGTCTCTGGCGGGCGTACTCGACGGCCAGCTCGGCCGCGAAGCGCGCGTTGTTCTCGAGCAGCGCCAGGTTCGCCGCCAGCGTTCTGCCGGGCAGCCGCTGCGCCATCTGCTTCAAGAGAAACGGCGTCACCGCCTTGCCCTTGATGCCGGCCTTGTCGGCCTCGCCGAGCGCGTCGCGCAGGTGCAGCTCGACCTCGTCGAACGGCAGCGCGGTCTCGGCGGGCGGAGGAACCGCGAACACGACCCCCCCCTGCCCCAAGAGCCGGCGCGTCTTGAACAGCTGCGCGGCCTCTTCGGCGCTCTCGACGCGGTGCTCGAGCTTCACGCCCGACGAGCGGCTGTAGAAGCCGGGAAACTCGTCGGTGCCGATGCCGATGACCGGCACGCCGAGCGTCTCGAGCATCTCGAGCGTGGCGGGCACGTCGAGCACCGACTTCGCTCCGGCGCAGACGACGGCGACCGGGCTCTTCGCGATGGCCGCGAGGTCGGGCGAGACGTCGAAATGGGTCGACGCGCCCCGGTGCACGCCGCCGATGCCGCCGGTCGCGAACACCGCGATGCCTGCGGTCGTGGCCACGTCACAGGTGGCGCTGACGGTGGTGCCGCCGGTCTGCTTGCGCGCGACCGCGACGGGCAGATCGCGCGCGGCGATCTTGAACGTGGGGCCC
>JAEUJP010000798.1 GCA_016793725.1 Myxococcaceae bacterium
TGCCGGCCCCCGCCACGAACGCGCCGATGCGCCCGCGCGTCTGCTCGAGAATCTCGACGGCGGTCGTCTCTTCGTGAACGCGCACGTTCGCCGGGTTGTTGAACTGGTCGGTGAGAAACCAGCCGTGCTCGGCGGCCATGCGCTTCGCGACGCTGCGAAAGTTGTCGGGGCTCGAGGGTGGAGCGTTCGGCGTGATGACGACGCGCGCGCCGAGCGAAGCCAGCGCGACCCGCTTGTCGACCGACATCTTCTCGGGCATCACGCACACGAGCGTGTAGCCGCGCGCCGCCGCGACGAGCGCGAGCCCCATGCCCGTGTTGCCGGCCGTGGCCTCGATGAGCGTGGCGCCGGGCTTCAGCGCTCCGCGCCGTTCGGCGTCGTCGACGATGGCGAGCGCGATGCGGTCTTTGATGGAGCCGCCGGGGTTCAGGTGCTCACACTTCACGAGCACCGGCACGGGCAGGCCGGCGCCGAGCCGCTTCAGCGCGACGAGCGGGGTGCGGCCGATGCTCTCGAGAATGTTCATCGGCGCGCGCCCTTGGCGCGCGCGGCGCCGCGCACGAGCCGCTCACCCACCTCATGAATCGCCGCCGCGAGCGACGCAGGTTGCACGTCGTCGAAGGCGACGCCCGCGTGCACGAGCAGTGCCGCCATCGCGTCGAGCGTCGGGCCGCCGGTCGTCAGCCGCGTGTGCTTTGCGCCTTCGGCCTCGAGCGAGCCGAGCCACGACGGCACGCGGCGCCTGGCCTCGTCGAGCGGCACCTGCAGCCGCACCGAGACCTGGTACGCGTACGGCGCCGCCGCGAGCGACTTCTTCACGTAGGCCTCGAGGTCGTCGGGTGGGCGACGGGGCACGAAGCGAGGGCCTCGCCGCACGACCTGCTTCGTGTCGATGCGGTCGACACGAAACGTGCGCCAGTCGGCGCGGCTCGGGTCCCACGCGACCAGGTACCAGGTGCGGCCGGTGTGTACGAGCTTGAGCGGCTCGACGTCGCGCTGACCGGTTGCGCCCTTGCCGTCGGCGTAGCCGAACGCGACGCGCTCGTGGTCGCGGCAGCCGGCGGCGAGCTCGGCCAGCACCGTCGGCTTCACGTGCTGCCCCTGCCCCATCGACAGCGTGACGGCCTGCACGTCGGACACGCGCCGGCGCAAGCGCGCTGGCAACACCTGCGAGAGCTTCACCAGCACGCGCAGCGCCACCTCGTGCAGGTGCGGCTGTGAGGCGTTGAGCGAGGCGAGCGCGATGCTGAGCGTGACCGCCTCTTCGTCGTCGAGGCGCAGCGGCGGCAGCACCGAGCCGGCGCCGAGGCGGTAGCCGCCTCCGACGCCCGAGGACGACTCGATTTCGTAGCCGAGCTCGCGCAGCCGGTTCATGTCTCGCCGCAGCGTGCGCACGTCGACCTCGAGCCGCTCGGCCAGGCCCCCGCCCGACCAGTCGGCCTTCGACTGCAGCACCGCGAGCAGCTTCAGCACCCGAACCGAGGTCTTCGACATGATGCGGGCCATGTTGGTCGAGGCCACATCCTGTCCGCAATGCCCTGTAACCCAGGGAACATGAAAACACCGCAACGCATCGCAGCGCTCGCCGTCCTCACCACCACCTCACTGGCCTTCGCGGCCGACACCAGGGTCACGCCGTTTCGAATCGAGGTTCCCGACGTCGAGATCGCCGGCTTGAAAGAACGGCTGGCGAGCACGCGCTGGCCGTCGAAGGCTCCGGTGCCGGGCTGGCAGCGCGGCGTGCCGCTCGAGTACCTGAAGGAGCTGAGCGAGCACTGGCGCACGAAGTTCGACTGGCGCGCGCAGGAGGCGAAGCTGAACGAGCTGCCTCAGTTCACGACGACCATCGACGGGCTCAAGCTGCACTTCGTGCACGTGAAGTCGAAGGCCCCGAAGGCGCGGCCGCTGCTGTTGCTGCACGGCTGGCCGGGCTCGTTCGTCGAGTTCCAGAAGGTCATCGAGCCGCTGACGCGAGGGGCCGGCGGGCAGGCGTTTCACGTCATCGTGCCGTCGTTGCCGGGGTTCGGGTTCTCGGAAGCTCCCGCCGAGGCGGGCTGGGGCACCGGGCGCATGGCGGGCGCGATGCTCGAGCTGATGAAGCGGCTCGGCTACGAGAAGTTCGCGGTGCACGGCAACGACACCGGCGCGATTGTGGCGCGCGAGCTGGCGGTCGCGGCGCCGCGCAACGTGGCGGCGATGCACGTGACGCAGGTGTTCTCGTTCGAACCGCCCGAAGGTGAGCCGGCCGACGCGTACGAGAAGAAGAGCCGCGAGACGGCGGCGAGGTACGAAGCCGAGCTGTCGGGCTACATGTTCGTGCAGTCGCAGTGCCCGCAGACGCTGGCGTACGCGCTGACCGACTCGCCGGTGGGCCAGCTCGCGTGGCTCGCCGACCTCTTTCAGGGGTGGACGGACAACCAGGGCAACCTCGAAGACGCGGTGTCGCGCGACCACTTCCTCACCAACGTGAGCATCTACTGGTTCACGCGCACGGCGGGGCCTTCGTCGCAGGTGTACGCCGAGGCGAGCGCCGCGTGGGGTGAGCCGCAGAAGAACACGGTGCCGACCGGCGTCGCGGTGTTCCCGAAAGACGGCTTTCTCACCGTGAAGCGCATCGCGGCGCAGCAGAACGAGGTGGTGCACTTCAACGTGTTCGAGAAGGGCGGGCACTTCGCGGCGATGGAGCAGCCCGAGGTGCTGGTCGCCGACCTGCGGAGGTTCTTCGCGAAGGTGTGGAAGTAGATCGCGCGCAGCAGGCTCGCGCACCGTGGGGTGGCTGCTGCGAACGGTGTGGCTGTCGGCCGGCGTCGGCGGCACGGTCTGGCTGGCGATGCACGGCCACACGCTCGGCGCGGTGATGGCGGGTTTCTGGTCGCTGGTCAGCACCTTGGTGATTTTCGACTCGGAGGCTGCAGCGAAGCGGCGAAAGCAGCTCGGCGTGTCGTTCAGCGCCAAGCAGTCGCACGGGCAGATCGACTTCGTCGTTCATCTCGTGCCGGGCGAAAACGTCGACGTCGAGTCCGTCTCCGTCGACCTCGGGTGCGGGGTCCATGAAGCGGTCAGTGACATGTACGCGAAGTTCGTGCCGCACGGCTCGACGTCGGTCGCGCTCCTCGCGAAACCGGCACGGCTCGGGCATGGCGAAAGGTTCGACCGAAACGCTTCAATCGCCCTCGCTCCACTGATTCCCAAAGAGCAGGGCGACGACCTCGTCTGGTACGCCACACTCATCGTGAAGCTGCGCGACGGGTCGGTGCACACCGAGTCGGTCGACCCGCTGCGCGTCGACATGGAGGCTGCGCGAGCCGCCGCAGCAGCAGCAGCAGCGGTGCCAGAGCTCACCGCCGAGAGCGACGCAGTGGCCACGCCGACGCGTGAGCCCGTGCGCCGCGGCTAGCGCGCCCAGGTGAAAATGGCGTCACGGAGTGAAGTGGTGCCGGTGGCAGGCGGCTCAACTTCACTCACTGATTACGCGCCTCACGGCAGCGGCGCGTCGGTGAGCCCGAGGCAGTCGAAGTAGCTGAGCCGGCTCGGAACCGCGGCGCGCACCTTCTGCTGGTCGGCGGTCGAGAGCCGGCTGCTGCGAAACCGCACGGCGAACCACATGCTCAGCGTCTCGGCGACGTCTTCGCGCGTGGGGTTGTCGCGCGCGTAGGTGCTGATGGCGACGCCGTCGGCGGTGCGTGCCTCGAGCCAGCGCGCGGTGGCCTGGTGGTAGCTGTCGAGCGAGGTGTGGCCGCTCTCGTGGAGCATGACCTCTTCCGTCCACCCGCCGGCCTCGTACTCGACGGTCTGCTCGGTGTGGATGAGGATGGAGCGGTTGCCGCCGCCGTAGAGCTGCTTGCCGCCGTTGATCCACAACATGTCGAGGTCGCGAAAGGCGAAGGCCGGCAGCCTGCCGACGATCGTGGCGTGCGTGCGCGCGTGCGTCTCGGCCTGCGCCTGCGTGAACTCGGGGTTCACCTGCACCTCGACGTGTTTGTTCGCGCCGAACTGCGCGTCGAAGAGCCACGCGTCGACCGTCACGAACGCGTTCACCCGACGATCGAAAATCTGCCTCAGCCCGTGCCCCGTCGCAGTCAGCGTGCGAAACGACGTCGGGTCTGCCGACGTGATGAGCCCCGGCTCGACGTACACCGTGCCTGCATACGGCGGCGCCGAAGGCGGGTTCAGCTGCACCGGCCACGGCAGCGCGCACGCATTGCCAGCGTCGACGACGCCTGCGTCGACGGTCCCGGCGTCCACCGCTCCTGCATCGACGACACCTGCATCGACGACACCTGCATCGACGACACTCGCGTCGGCGGCGCCTGCGTCGACCTCACCCGCGTCGTCGACGACGACACCAGAGTCGAGCGCGGGCAGCGGCGAGCCCGGGCAGCCCACGAGACCGACGCAGATGAGCCCACCCAGGCGCATCAGAACTTGAACGAGGTCGTCAGCGGCGGGTGCGGCGTGTCGTGCTTCGGGTACACCCACGTCGAAATCTCTTTCACCAGGCACGTCGCCAGCTCGCTCTCGGCGAGCTCACCGAGCGGGGTGACGTTGTTCACCTTGCCCTCGGTCTCGACGTTCCACCGCACGCTGAGCGCGCCGGTCGTGTCGGGCGCGGCAGTCTTGTGTGCCTCGACGCACGCGCTCGTCGCGGCGCGGTGCGCGGCGGCGACCTCGGAAATTTCGTCGTTCGTCAGCTCGTCGGGCGCCGACGGGTCGACCGCGACCTTCGCGAACGCGTCGGACACCGACGGCCCCTTCTCGGCGGCAGGCTTCTCGGCGACGGCCGTCTTCTCGGCAGCCGCCGGCTTCGGCGCAGCGACCGCAGCCACCGCCGGCTTCGTCGGCGCCGCCACCACCGGAGCCGCAGCCACCGGCTCGACCGGCGCCACCACGCCCGCGGCGCTCACGATGACGATGGGCCCGGGCACCACCGAGGGAAACGCGACGCTGAACACCACCGCCGTCACGACCGCGCCCAACACGACGCCGCCGAGCAGCGGCACGATGGGCAACCCCGTCTCAGGCTGAGACGGCGCCGTCGAAGCCGTGCGCTCGCCCGCCATGTTGAGCGGCGCGCCCAGCTGCAGCCCACCCTGCGGAGCCCAATCGCTCAACGCCTTCTGCTTCTTTTCGGTCGTCATGCGGCCTTCGGCGTGCCGATGGGGGGCAGCGACAGCCCGTGCGGCACGAGCAGCTTCTCGAGCGCAGCGAGCGGGTCTTTGTTCTTCCCCGAAACCCACTCGGTGACCGCCTTCACGTACGCCTCAGAGACGACGTTGCGGTCTTTGACCTCGGGGTAGAACTCGTAGACGCCGCGGCGGCCCCACGCGAGCGTGTCGGCGATGGCGCCCTGCCCGTACTTCGCGAGCGACGCCGCCTTGTCGAGCCCGAGCTCGAGGTCGAACACCAGGTCTTTCAGCCGCTCGATGTGGCTCACCGTCGCCGTCGCCACGCCGCCGCCCACGATGAAGTGGCCGGTGCCGACGAAGTCGCCGAGCGTCAGCACGTTCGCGCCCGCCGTCGCCTTGTTGCTCATCTTCTGCTGCAGCGTGAACAGCGTCGGGCGCGAGCCCTCGAACGGGCCTTCGAGCTTCGCTTCCGAGATGTCGCCCTCGATCACGAGGGCCGCCTCGCTGCGAAAGTGCTTCTCGATGAGGCTCTGCTGCGCGTCTCGATATTCTTTCGAGGTCGGGTCGAGGTTCGGGCCCGGGTCGAACAGCTCGTCGGTGGGCACCTCGACGATTGCCCAGGTCTTGTCGGCCTTCGCGCTGCCGAGCGCCATCGCGAGAATGCGCTCGGTGCCTCCATCGGCCTTCTTCTGGTCGACGTAGTGCGACGCGACGCGGCCGCCGCTCGGCCGCTCGATGGTGCCCGCCACCATGCGCGAGGCGGGCGACGTCGCCATCGACTCGATGCCGAGCGACTTGCGCGTGGCCGCAGAGCCGCCGCCCTCGGCGACCACCACGAGGTCGGGCGTGCCGAGCGACACCGACGTGCCACCCTTGCGCGGCGTCATGCTCACCGAATACCGGCCGAGCTCGTCGGGCTGCGACATCACAATCTGGTGGTTCGTGTGCAGCGTCACGTTCGGCTGTTGCTTCAGCCAATCGAACACCACACGCTCGAACATCTTGCACTCGACGAGCGTGATGGGCGCCTCGTTGAGCATCTCTTCGCCGCTCTGCGGCACGCCCATCGGGTCGCCGGCCTTCGGCGCCGCGCGCTCGGTGAACTTCTTCTCGCCGTTCAGCGTCGAGTGCGAGCCGCGCACGATGTGGGCCGCGACGTCGAGGAACTTTTCGGCCAGCGCGGGCTCGATGGAAGCGAGCTCGTCGATCATGGCCTGCCGCGTGCTGAACTGAATGTTGCGCGTATAGCCGTCGCGCAGCTCGACCGCGTCGACCTGGTAGCCGGCCTTCGCGAGCACCGCCGCCGCGAGCATGCCGCCCGCCGACAGCCCCGACACGACCGCGCGCTTCGGCTGCTGCTGCTGCACGTCGGGCGACTGCGAAATCGCCTCGCTGCGCGCCGCCAGATAGACGTCGTTCTGCTGCAGCGACGCCATCAACTCGCGTGCACCCGAAGCGCCGAGCACCTTCGTGGCCGCGGCTTCGAGCGCGCCCTTGTCGGTGTTGACCTTCAGCGATGGGAACTGCGCGTAGACCTGCTGCAGGGCTCTCGTGTCGACCTTCATACGCGTGCCGACCCTATACCGCTTTCACCAGCGCTCTGCGAACCGCATCCACGAACGTCACGTAGGGGTGCGCCCACAGCGCCGCGGTGATGGCGTTGCGCAGCTCGGTCGCCAGTTCGTCGAGCTCGTGTTCCAGCGCCTCGCGCTCGTTCGGAGGAACACGACCGAACGCCTGCGCGTACGCGGCGGCGCCCGCCTTCAGCACCCGCTGTTTCGCCGCGTCGTCCACGCTCACGAATCTAGCCACGAATCGAAGGTTCGGCCCAACGAGCCGAGCGCGGCTTCGGCGGCGCGCACGCCGTGGTGGTTCGCCTCTTCGAACAGCGCGAGGCCGCCGAGGTCCGAGTGCGCGAAGTGCAGCGAGCCGTGCAGCGACTGCGACGCCGCGCGCCGCGCCTCGCCCCAGATGAAGCCCGGGTACGGCCGCACCATCGCGTGCCCCCAGCGCATCACGTCGAGCCGCTCGGCGACGTCGTCGAGCCCCGCGTGGGCGGGCCAGAGGTCGGCGCGCACGACGGCCTCCCAGTCGTCGCGGGTGGCCGAGAGCAGCCGCTCGCGCTCGGCCTTCGGGTCGTCGCCGGCCAGCGGGTAGTACCAGGTGAAGACGGTGGGCCCTGCTTGAGACGCGCGCGGGCGCTGGTGGGTCGCGACGACGTAGCCGAGCGACTTCGAGTGGTGCAGCACGTTGTCCCACGCGAGCGGGAAGCCGCGGCTCTTCGGAGCGGACTTGAGCGACAGGTTCGCCACCACCCACGGCGAGTAGCGAAACGCCGACGCCAGCGAAGGTTCACCGAGCAGCCGGGCGGCAATGAAGCGCGGGCACGCGAGCACGACGGTCTTCGCGAGAAGGCCGTGCGGCGCGCGCTTCGCGTCGACCGCGTGCGCGAGCCAGCGGCCGTCGTCTCGTCGCGAGAGCGTGTGCACGAGCAGGCCGGTCTGCAGCTGCTGAGCCTCGACGCTCTTCTTCAGCTGCGCGATGAGGCGGCCGTTGCCCTCGGGCCACGAGAGAAAGCCGGCGTTGCCGTGGCGGGCGGCGAAGTACCAGATGGCGGCCCACGCCGAGGTGCCGGCGGCGGTGGCGCCGTAGTCGTCGCGGCACCCGTAGTCGACGAGCCAGGTGAGGCGCGGCGAGGTGTAGCCCTCATTCGCCAGCCACTCGGCCATCGAGAGGCGGTCGAGCTGAGCCCACTCGGCGTCGTCGCTGCACGCGGCGACCGGCACGGTGAAGGCGCGGCGGCCCTTCGCGTCGCGGGCGTCGGCGAACGCGGCCATCTGTTCTTCGAAGCGGGCGAGCTGGGCGAGGTCATCGGCCGAGGCGCCGGCGCGCAGGTAGAGGCCCTCGTACCAGGTGCCACGGTAGTAGAGCCGCTCTTCGGGCTCGTGAATGAGGGCCTCTTCGGCGAAGGAGCCGTCGTCGTGCATGACGCCGAGCTCGCGCAGCAGGCGCGGCACCGGGCCTCTCGGCGTCAGAGGTGCGGGCAGGTAGTGCGCACCCCAGGGAAAAGCGGTGACCGCGTTGTGCCCAGCGCGCGCGGTGCCGCCGGCGTCGGCGTCGAGCTCGCAGACGGCGAGGGCATCGACGCCGGCGCCGCGCAGGCGCCACGCGGCAGAGAGCCCGGCTGCGCCTGCGCCGACGATGAGCACGTCGATGGGCCTCGGGCTCGTCGAGAGCGGGAGCGTCGGGCCGCCGCGGAGCTGGTGGCCGAACTGCACGACGCTGTCGACGAGCTCACCGGGCAGGGGCGCTTTCGTGGGCCGGCGGCACGCCGCGTTGGCGGCGGCGACCGAAAGAAACGACGCGATGAGGTCGCGGCGCGAGGGGCGCACTGGGCGAGCGGCTGTACCACGAGCGCCCACAGCGCACGCGTGCCTCGCGTGCTCACCCGCAAAGACAAAGGTGACGCAACAAGACGACCGGGCCCGATTCAGGTCGGTAACGCGCGCGCGGCGTCTCGAGGCGCATGATCGAGCGGGCGCCGGCACTTGCGCTCGCGACGCGGCTGCAGCGCCGTCTGGCCCTGCGCTTGCTCAGTGAGCTGCGACCATGGACGACGTCGGCGAGCGAAGCAGGAGGGAGGCGTTGGTGCTCGCGGGGAGGCTGATGCTCGCCGCCGTTTTCCTGGGCAGTGCGGTGTTGAAGGGGGCGTCGTACGACGCGAACAGCTCGGGGGGGGCTGGGGGGGCTGTTCTGGGTGACGGTGTGGTTGGAGCTGTGCTGTGGGGGGCTGCTGGCGCTTGGGCTGTT
>JAEUJP010000839.1 GCA_016793725.1 Myxococcaceae bacterium
GGCTGTGGCCGCCGAGGGCGAAGAAGTCGTCGGTGGCCGAGACGCGACCGACGCCGAGCACCTCTTGCCAGAGGCCCGCGAGCTGCTGCTCGGTGGGCGTGCGCGGCGCGACGAACGCGTCGGCCGGCGTGGCGCTCGCGCCGGCCTCAGGCAGCGCCTTCTTGTCGACCTTGCCCGAGGGCGTGAGCGGCATGCGCTCGAGGCGGGCCCACAGCGCGGGCACCATGAAGTCGGGCAGCGTGCGCTTGAGGTGCTCGCGCAGCGCGGCGTCGGCGACCTCGTGCCCCGGCTGCAGCACCACCCACGCGGCGAGGCGCTCGCCGCGCACGGCGACGGCGGCCTGGCGCACGGCGGGGTGCTTCTGCAGGGCGTCTTCGATCTCACCGAGCTCGATGCGGTAGCCGCGCACCTTCACCTGCGAGTCGTTGCGGCCGAGGCACTCGAGCGAGCCGTCGGCGAGCTGCCGCACCAGATCGCCCGTGCGGTACGCGCCGTTCACGAACCGCTCGGCGGTGAGCTCGGGGCGGTTCAGGTAGCCGAGCGCGACGCCGCGCCCCGAGAGCCAGAGCTCGCCGACGACGCCGGGCAGCACCGGCTGGCCGCGCGCATCGAGCACCCGAACCTCGGTGTTCGCGACGGGCTTGCCGATCAGCACCTTCGAGACCGGGGCCTTCACCTCCCAGAAGGTGCTCCACACGCAGGTCTCGGTGGGGCCGTACCCGTTCCACACGCTCGGCACGCGGGTGACGAGCTCGGCGGCGAGGGTGGCCGGCATCGCCTCGCCGGTGCAGATGCACTTCGTGAGGGCCGTGCCGCCCTGCCACCCCGCGTCGATCAGCATGCGGTAGGTGGCAGGCGTCGCGTCGAGGAAGGTCGCGTTCGACGCGCGCAAGAGCGCGAGCAGGCGCGCACCATCGGAGGCGACCTCGCGGGTGGCGATCACGATCTTCGCGCCGACGGTGAGCGGCAGAATCAGCTCGCTCACCGCGATGTCGAACGACAGCGTCGTCACGGCGAGCACGGTGTCTTCGGCGGCGAGGCCTGGCGTGCGCTGAACGCTCTTCAGCAGGTTCACGACCGCGCGGTGCGGCAGCTCGACGCCCTTCGGCCTGCCGGTCGAGCCCGAGGTGTAGATGACGTATGCGGGGTCGGCGGGTTGGGCCGTCTTCGCCGCGTACGCGCCGGCTGGCTGACCCTCGAGCTTCTCGAGCACCACGTCGATGCCGGCGTCTTCGCGCATCAGCTTCAGGCGCTCGGCGGGGTAGCCGGGGTCGAGCGGCACGTAGGCGGCGCCGCTCTTCAGCACGCCGGCGATGGCGACCACCAGATCGACGCCGCGCTCGAGGCTCAGGCCCACGCGCTTGCCGCGCCCTGCCCCGCGCGCCTGCAGCCAGGCAGCGAGCGCGTCGGCCTTCGCGTGCAGCTCGGCGTAGGTGAGCCGGGCGCCGTCACACTCGACGGCGACGGCGTTCGGGGTCTTCGTGGCCTGCGCCTCGAGCAGGTCGACGACGGTGAGCGAGGGGTCGACGTCGAGCTCGGCCTCGCGGTTCCACGCGTCGAGCTGTGCGCGATCTTCAGGCCCGAGCAGGTCGAGGTCGCCGAGCGAGCCCGTGCCCTGCTCGAGCGCATCGCAGAGGCCCGTGAGCAGGCGCTCGTAGGCCGACAGCCAGCGGCGAATCGTCGCAGGCTCGTACAGGTCGGAGTTGTACTGGCACTCGAGCCTCACGCGGCCGCCGAGGTCGACGGCGTTCACGAAGACGTCGTAGGTCTCGAAGCGCCTCGGGTTCGCGTCGAGCGTGGCCGTGAGGCCACAGAACGGCATCGCGTCGCTGCCCATGCCGCGGTCGACGTTGAAGACGACGTTCACGAGCGGCAGGCGCGACGGGTCGCGCGCGATCGGCAGCTTCGTGAGGAGCTGACCCAGCGTGACATGCGGGTGCGACTGGGCGTCGAGCAGGGTGCGGCGCACGTCGGCGACGAACGTGGCGGCGGGCGCCGAGAGGTCGACCTTCGTGCGCAGCGGCAGCATGTTGACGCAGTGGCCGGCGAGCGACTCCCACCCGTCGTTGGCCTGACCGGCGGTCGGCACGCCGACGACGACGTCTTCTTGCCCGGTCAGACGGGTGAGCAGCCCCTTCCACCCGGCGAGGAGCACGGCGAAGAGCGACGCGTGCTGCTTCGCGCCGGCCTTCTTGAGGCGCGCGACGAGCGCGTCGTCGAGCCAGACGTCGTGGCGGCGCGAGGCCCAGGTCTTGAGCGCAGGGCGCGGGTGGTCTGACGGCAGCTCGAGCACGGGCAGCTCGCCGGCGCAGCGCGAGAGCCACCAGGCCTCGTCGGAGCGGTCGGGCGCGCGGCGGGCCCACTCGACGAACGAGGCGGCGGCGGGCAGCTCTCTGCCCGAGTAGAGCTTCGCGAGCTCGCCGATGAGCACGGCGAACGACCAGCCGTCGACGACGATGTGGTGGGCGGTGAAGACGAGCACGTGCTCGGCGGGCGAGAGCTTCGCGAGCTGCACGCGCACGAGCGGGCCCTTCTCGAGGTCGAACGGCTCAGAGACGGCGCGCACGGTGAGGCCCTCGAGCTCGTCGGGGCGGCCGGTGAGGTCGACCTGGGCGAGTGCGATGTCGGCCGACGCGGCGACGATCAGCGTGAGGCCGTCGTGGCTGAACGTCGAGCGCAGCACCTCGTGGCGCTGCACGAGCTGGCGAAGGGCGCTCTCGAGGCGGGCGACGTCGAGCGGCCCCTCGAGCGTCACCGAGACCGACTCGTTGTACGCGAGGTTCGCGTCGGGCCCGAGCTGCGACGACGCCCAGATTTCGCGCTGCGACTCGGTGGTGGGGGCTCCGGCGACGAGCGCGGGGCCGGCAAATGGGTCGAAGTTTTCGGACATGGCGACACCCCTTTGGTGGGGGTCTGCTAACGGGCACTTCGCCGTGCGCCCATGTGTGCAGCGCGTGTCACGTGGCGGAAACGTAATCGCCGCTCGCCCGCTGACGAATGGACTAGAACGGGCCCACACGATGAAGTCGTTCTTCTTCGGCACTGCGAAGAACCTGTACGGCACGCTGCACGAGCCGGCGGGCAAGCCCAAAGACCTGGGCGTCGTGCTCTGCTACCCGGGCCCGCAGGAGTACCACATGACGTACTGGGCCTTTCGCCGGCTGGCCCAGCAGCTCGCGCGCGGCGGCGTCACCACGCTGCGCTTCGACTACGCGTGCACCGGCGACTCTTCGGGTGACGTGACCGACGGCCGGCTCGCCCAGTGGGCCGACGACATCACGACCGCTGCCGCCGAGCTGAAGGCGCTCTCGGGCGTGCGCAAGCTCGCGGTCGTCGGCATGCGCCTCGGCGCCGCGCTCGCGACGCGCGCGGTGGCGAAGGGGCTCAAGGTGAGCGAGCTCGTGCTGTGGGAGCCCGTCGTCAGCGGCCCGAAGTACCTCGAGCAGCTCGAAGACCTCGACGCGCGCGAGGCGCGGCGCCTGCTTCACCGCGTCGCGGGCGTACGCATCGAGCTCGGCGGCTACCGCTTCAGCTCGGGCCAGCGCGACGAGCTGATGGGCCTCGACACGGCGAACGACGTGCCGCGCCTCGCGCAGCGGGTGGTGTTCGCGTGCCCGCCCGAAGATCAGCCGAAGCTCGAGCCGCTTCGTGAGCGCTGGGCGAAAGAAGGCGTCACGTGCGAGTTCAACGTGACGCACGACGCCGCGTCGGTGACGGCCACCGAAGATCGCGACGCCGCGGTCATGTACACGGCGACGCTGTTCGCGCTGACCGAGCAGCTCGCGGGTGCCCGCGCGTGAACGAGAGCGCCTTCAACTTCGGCGAGCGTGGCCACCTCGCCGGCGTCTGGTGTGAGCCGTCGCCGAAGGTGCTGAAGCGCGCGGCCCCGCCGGTGCTGGTGTGGAACGTGGGGATTCAGCACCACGTCGGCCCGTACCGCATCTGGGTCGACCTCGCGCGCGCGCTCGCGGCGAAGGGCTTTCGTTCGCTGCGCTTCGACCTGGGCAACATGGGCGACAGCGACGTGGGCCGCGGCACGCCGGGCGACGACGTGCGCGACGCGATGACGGGGCTCGAGAAGAAGGTCGGCGCCCGCGAGTTCACGCTGGTGGGGTTCTGCTCGAGCGTCGATCAGCTCCACGAGGTCGGGCTCAAAGACGCGCGCGTCACCGGCATGGCCTACGTCGAGGGCTACGCGTACAAGACGCGGCGTTATTGGCAGCGCTGGCCGCTGCGCTTTCTCTCGACGGTGCGCTGGCAGAACAAGCTGTACTACCGGCTGAAGAACGCGAAGCTGTTCGAGACGAAGCGCGCGGCGATGGACGCGGCCGAGCTCGAGGGCGGTGCCGGGCTGATGCTCGAGCGGCAGTACCCGCCGCCCGAGCAGTTCACGAACGACCTGGCCACGCTCACGGCGCGCGGCGTGCGGCTGCTCATGATGTACGCGGGCCTCGACTCGACCTACCAGCACCCCGATCAGCTCTTCGATCTCGTGCGGGGCAGCGACTTCGGCGATCGGCTCGAGCTCATCTACATGGGCGGCGCCGACCACATCTTCTACCGTTCTGAAGACCGCGCCGTGGCCGTCGCGAACCTCTGCCGCTGGGTCGAGCAGCCGCACCTGAACGTCGCCGCTCGGTAACAGGCGCGCGTCAGGGGCCCCGGTTATTCGAACGTGCAACGATGCGGACGTTCTACTTCGGCAGATCGCGACGGCTCTACGGCGCGCTGCACGAGGCGCGCGGGCGGGCGCGCACCACCGGCGTGCTGCTGTGCTACCCCGGGGTGCAGGAGTACAACCAGACGCACTGGGCGTTCAGGCGCCTCGCGGCGCAGCTCTCGCGCGACGGCATGCACTGCTTGCGGTTCGACTGGTCGTGCACGGGCGACTCCGAGGGTGAGGTTCACGACGGCGACGTCGAGCGCTGGGTCGAAGACGTGTCGGCGGCGGCCGAAGAGCTGCGAGAGTCGACGGGCGTGCGGCGGGTTTCGGTCGTGGGCATGCGTCTGGGCGCGCTGCTGGCCACGCGCGCGGTCGCCGCAGGGCTCGCGGTGCACGACCTCGTGCTGTGGGACCCGGTCATCGACGGCCAGACGTACGTCGACGAGCTCGAAGACCTCGATGCGCTGCAGTGCCGGCGGCGCCAGCACCGGGTCGAGCACCCGCGCGTCGAGCTCGACGGCTACCCCTTTCCCAGCGGCCTGCGGGCGCAGCTCGGCATGCAGTCGCTCGAGCGCGTGACGCCGAGGGGCGCCGCGCACGTGGCGCTGCTTCTCTCGGCAGCGAGCGCGGCGGCGGTCGAGCTTCACGAGGTGTGGCAGCGCCGGGGTGTCGACGTTCGGTCGCGGGTGGTGGTGAGCCCGCCCGACCCGACGGCGTGGCAAGACGATGCGGCGCGCCAGTACACCGAGATGCTGCGCGCGCTCGCGGCCGAGCTCGTGCCGGCGACGCAGGCGGCGGTGGCGGCATGAAAGAGCAGGCCGTCGGCTTCGGCCCGCTCGCGGGCGTGCTGACCGAGCCCGAGGTGCCGAGGCTCGGCGCGCCGGCCGCGCTGATGTGGAACGTGGGCATCAACCACCGCGTGGGCGCGTACCGCATCTGGGTCGACCTCTCGCGGCGGCTCGCGAAGCAGGGCATCACGTCGCTGCGCTTCGACCTCGCGGGCATGGGCGACAGCGACCTGCGCAAGACGGCGAACGACGACCCCGACCGCGCGCTCGACCTCGAAGAGGCGATGGCGTTCGTGACGAAGCGCACCGGCATCGAGCGGTTCGCCCCCGTGGGGTTCTGCTCGGGCGTCGACCAGCTGCACGCGCTGGGGCTGCGCGAGCCGCGGGTCGTGGCGATGGCGTACGTCGAGGGCTACGCGTGGCCGACGCCGGGTCACCGACTGCGCGCGGGGCTGAAGTACCTGCGCGGGCCGTACTGGGCGTGGCGCCTCGAGCGCCTGAAGCGGCACAAGACGAACGCCGTCGACCCCGAGCGCGCCGAGAGCGCTGCGGGCGCCGACATGTTCTCGCGCAAAGAGCTCGGGCCGAAGCAGTTCGCCGCAGAGCTGCGGCAGCTGCTCGCGCGCAAGGTGAAGCTGTTCTTCGCGTACTTCGGCATTCAGACGTCGTTCAACCACGAGCGGCAGTTCGAAGAGATGACCGGCATCGCGCCGGGGGGCGACCTGACGCTGCACTTTCAGGGCGGCGCCGACCACATCTTGTACCGCACCGAAGATCGCCAGCTGACGATCGAGCGGCTCGCCCGCTGGTACGGCGCCATCTGTTGACTTCACAATCGACTGTGGCGCAAGAGGTGGGCATGGCGAACAAGAAGGCGGTCATCACCTGCGCGCTGACGGGCGTGCTGACGGACCCGCAGCAGCACCACGTGCCGGTGAGCCCCGAGCAGATGGCGAAAGAGGCGCGGCGGGCGCGCGACGCGGGGGCGAGCATCGTGCACGTGCACATGCGAGCGCAGGAAGAGGGTATGGGGCGCCTGCCGTCGTGGGACCCGCAGGTCGCGAAGGCCATCTGCGACGCGATTCGCGCCGAGGTGCCCGACCTCATCATCAACCTGACGACGGGCGTGGTGGGGCCCGACATCTCGGGGCCGGTCGCGTGTCTCGAGGCGGTGAAGCCCGAGATGGCGGCGCTGAACGCGGGGTCGCTGAACTACCTGAAGCTGCGCTCGAACAACGAGTGGGCGTGGCCGCCGATGTTGTTCGACAACCCGGTCGACAAGATCGAGGCGTTCGAGAAGGTGATGAAGCAGCACGGCATCGTGCCCGAGTGCGAGTGCTTCGACACCGGCATCTTGCGCAGCGTGATGATGTTCGCGAAGCGCGGCATGGTGCCGAACCCGCCGCACGTGTCGCTCGTGATGGGCGTCGAGTCGGGCATGCCGAACAAGGCGTCGTGGCTGCCGCTGCTGCTCGAAGAGATGTTGCCGGGCTCGCACTGGCAGGTGATCGGCATCGGGCGGCAAGAGGTGTGGCAGCTGCACCAGAAGTGCGCCGAGCTCGGCGGCGATCTGCGCACGGGGCTCGAAGACACGTTCTATCTGCCCGACGGCAGCAAGGCGACGAGCAACGGGCAGCTCATCGAAGCGCTCGCGAAGGTGGCGGTGGCGGCGGGGCGTGAGGTGGCGACGCCGGCCGAGAGCCGGAAGATTCTGGGCCTCAGAGCAGCGTGAAGAGAAGCTCTTCGACGCCCTCGTGATCGACGCGCAGCTCGCCGCGCACGAAGCCGTGCTTCTCGAGCACGCGCATCGAGGCCCGGTTCGAGGGAATCACCCAGGCGCACAGCGGCCGCTGCGTCTCGAGCGTGAGAAACCGGCGCAGCGCCTCGCTGGCGATGCCCCGGCCCCAGTGCGCTCTGCCGTACCAGTAGCCGACGAGGCGCTTGCCCTCGCGGTCGAAGGCGACGACGTTGCCGGCGAGCACGCCATCGGCGACGACGGCGAATCTGGTATTCGCGGGGTCGGCGAGCACCTTGGTGCGCCAGTGCACGAAGAAGGCGTCGTGTGAACGCGGCTTGAAGCCGGCCATGGCCGAGACGGCGGGGTCGGCCTGGTGCTCGTAGAACGTCGGCAGGTCGGCGTCGGTGATGGCCCGAAGCTCAATCTTCATTTCACGTCGACCAACAGCTTCTCGAGCGGCTGGTCGGCGCCGCTGCCCAACTTCTTCGTGAACTCGATGACCGCGGTCTGCCACATGACGCCGGTGAACTCGGCCTGGGGGTCGGCCTCGGCGAAGGTGAAGCCGTCGCCGCCGAAGTACTGGTAGTCGGTGGTCGCGACGACGTAGGTCGCCTTCGGGTCGAGCTTCTTCGGCACGCCGGCGGCGCGGCCCTCGGGGTTGTCGAGCAGCTTCTTCAGCTGCTCGCCGTTGACCTTCGCCTTCACGACGGAGTTCTCGAAGGGGATCAGGTTGTAGATCGACTCGGCGGTGACGTTGCCCGAGGGCAGGTTCATGCGCACGCCCTTGCGGTTCACGATCGCCAGGTCGGCCTTCAGCTGCTCTTTGAGGGCCGAGCCGATCCACCGGTACATCAGCTCGCTCGTCTGCTCGATGCCCTTGTCGGTGTAGCCGAGGTTCTGGCCGAGGGCCTCGTCGAGCTTCTGCTTCCACGGCACGAGGAGCTTCACCGCCGCGGGCTCGGCGTCGGCCGCGTCGGGCCCGTCGAGCACCGGCACCAGCTCGGCCTTCAGCTCGCGCAGCCGCTCGCCCGCAGGCTTCGCCGGGTCGACCTTCAGCTTGACGCGCGCGTATTCGTAGAAGTGCCGGCCCGCGTAGACGATCTGCGTCGCGCCGACGTGGTCGGGAAACGGGGCCTCACACTTGCGGCCCGCGACGACCGAGATCTTCCACGTCGGGTGCTTCTCGAGCATCGGCGGCATCGTGTCGAGGCAACCGTCCATCAACACCACCAGCGCCGAGATGCCCTTGT
>JAEUJP010000870.1 GCA_016793725.1 Myxococcaceae bacterium
ACCGTCGACAGCGTCGCGCCCGCGGCGCCGGTGGTGCAGGCGCCGGCGAACGGCAGCACCGTCACCACGGCGCGGCCGCCCATCACCGGCACGGCCGAGGCGGGCAGCACCGTCACGGTGCGCGTCGACGGCATGGTCATCGGCACGACGACGGCGACTGCGGGTGGCACGTTCTCGTTCACGCCGACGGCCGACCTGTCGCAGGGCAGCCACACGGTGAACGTGACGGCGACCGACGCGGGCGGCAACGTGTCGCCCGTCTCGAACACGAACACGTTCACCGTCGACAGCGTCGCGCCCGCGGCGCCGGTGGTGCAGGCGCCGGCGAACGGCAGCACCGTCACCACGGCGCGGCCGCCCATCACCGGCACGGCCGAGGCGGGCAGCACCGTCACGGTGCGCGTCGACGGGGTCGTCATCGGCACGACGACGGCGACTGCGGGCGGCACGTTCTCGTTCACGCCGACGGCCGACCTGTCGCAGGGCAGCCACACGGTGAACGTGACGGCCACCGACGCGGGCGGCAACGTGTCGCCCGTCTCGAACACGAACACGTTCACGGTCAACCCGACGCCCGGGGCGCCGGTGATCACCTCGCCGGTGGTGGGCTCCACGACGCGAGATCCGAGGCCGCCGGTGAGCGGCACGGCTCCGGCCGGCTCGACCGTGACGGTGCGCATCGACGGTGCGGTGGCCTGCACGGCGACCGCCGACGCGATGGGCGCCTTCAGCTGCACGCCCATGACGGCGCTCGGCGACGGGCCGCACGTGGCCACCGCGGTCGCGACGACGATGCAGGGCAGCTCGCCGTCGAGCGCGCCGGTCGGCTTCAACGTCGACACCGTCGCGCCGCTCACGCCCGTCGTGGTGGGGCCCGCGAACGGCAGCACGACCTCTGACGCCACGCCGACCGTCACCGGCACCGGTGAGCCGGGCAGCACCATCACCGTGCGCATCGACGGCACGAACGTCGGCACCACCACGGTCGCCGCCAACGGCACCTGGAGCTTCGACGTGCCCATGGCGCTCTCGCTGTCGACGCACACCGTCAGCGCCATCGCGGCCGACGCAGCGGGCAACACGTCGCTGCCTTCGAACACCAACACCTTCACGGTGGTGATGCCGGGCGGGCCGGTGGTGGTGAGCCCGGCCGACAACTCGGTGACGCGCGACACGACCCCGGCGCTCTCGGGCACCGCGGGTGCGAACGAGGTCGTGACCGTGAAGATCGACGGCGTGACCGTCTGCACCGCGACCGCCGACGCAGCGGGCGCGTTCACGTGCACTCCGACCACGCCCCTCGGCGAGGGCGGGCACGCGCTCACCGCCACCACGCCCGACGGCGCGGGCGGCGTGCGCACGTCGAACACGAACACGTTCACCGTCGACACCACCGCGCCGGCGGCGCCCGTGGTGATCAGCCCGGCCAACGGGTCGAGCACCACCGCGACGCGGCCGACGTTCACCGGCACCGCCGAGCCGTTCTCGACCGTCACCGTCACCGTCGACGGCATGGTGGTGGGCACGGCGACCGCCACAGCGAGCGGCGCGTGGGCCCTCGTGCCCGCGATGGCGCTGAGCACCGGCGCTCACACCGTCTCGGCCACGGCGACCGACCGGGCGGGCAACGTCTCGCAGCCCTCGGCGACGAACACGTTCACGGTCACGAGCAGCGCGCCGGCGCTCACGCTGCAGACGCCGGTCGACGGCTCGGTGACGCGCAGCACGCGGCCGGTGCTGTCGGGCACCGCGGCTGCGAGCGCGAGGGTCGAGGCGCGGGTCGACGGCATGGTGGTGTGCACCGCGACCGCCGATGCGGCGGGCCTGTGGTCGTGTACGCCGGGCGCCGCGCTCACCGAGGGCCGCCACGTCGCGACGGCGACGGTGGCCGGCAGCATGACCCCGTCGAACGCGAATGCGTTCACCATCGACTCGGTGGCGCCGGCGGCCCCGGTGGTGACGGCGCCCGCCGACCAGAGCTTCCAGCCGGCGACACCGACCGTGACCGGCACCGCCGAGCCGGGCTCGCGCGTGACGGTGTCGATCGACGGCACGGCGGTGTGCGTGACGCTCGCCGATGCTGCGGGGCGCTGGTCGTGCACTCCGCCGGCGCCGCTGGCGATGGGCATGCACACCGTCAACGCGACGGCGACCGACCCCGCGGGCAACGTGTCGCCGACCTCGAACACGAACGGCTTCACCGTCGACACGACGGCGCCGGCGGGGCCGGTGCTCACGGCGCCGGCGAACGGGAGCACCACGTCGAACACGCGCCCGGCCTTCACCGGCACGGCCGAGGCCGGCTCGACGGTCGTGGTGTCGGTCGATGGCGCCGAGGTCTGCCGCGCCACCGCCACCGCGCAGGGCACGTTCACCTGCACTCCGGCCACCGCGCTGGCGCTGGCATGCGCTCGGCGCGGGCGGTCGCCACCGATGCCGCGGGCAACGTCTCGCAGCCGTCGAACACGAACACGTTCACCATCGTGGCGCCGGCTGGCGCTCCGGTGATTACGTCGCCGGCCGACGGCAGCACGACGAACGATGGCACGCCCACCATCACCGGCACCGCGCCGCCGGGCTCGACCGTGACGGTGAAAGAGGGGGGCACGGTGATATGCACCGCCACCGCCGATGCCGCGGGCGCCTTCAGTTGCACGCCGATGACGGCGCTGCCCGACGGGCCGCACACCTTCACGGCCGTCGCGACGGTCGGCGGCACCGACTCGCCGCCGTCGACCCCGGTGACCGTGACCGTCGACACGACGCCGCCGGTCGTCACCATCACCGATGGCCCGATGGGCACCACCACCGACCCGAAGGGCAGCTTCACGGTGACGAGCAACGAGCCCAACACCCGGCTCGAGTGCAGCATCGACGGCGGCCCGTTCATGACCTGCACCTCGCCGGTCACGACCGACCTCTCGCCCGGCATGCACTCGCTCGAGGTTCGCGGCACCGACCCCGCGGGCAACACCTCGACCACGCGCCGCGACTGGACCATCGCCATCTCGGGCCAGTACGGAGGCGGCGGCTGCTCGGCGGCGGGCCTGATGCCCGTGGGCCTCTTCGCGGTGCTGGTGCTCTTGCGCCGGAGGCGGTCGGCTCGCGAGAGCTGATCGCCCGCTGCTTTCGGCTACAGTGCGTGCCGATGGCGCGCGCACCGCTGGTGCTCTTGCTGCTGCTCCCGCTGGGCTGCGACACCGGGGCGAGGCTCAGCGACATGACGGAGCTGCGGCTGCGGGTGAATGGGCTCGGTGCGCGCCCACACGACGCGAACAGCCAGCTGCAGCTGCTGCACTTCGGCAGTGGGGGGTGCAAGGTCAGCCCGCAGATCGTGGCGCGGCTCAACGGCACCGAGCTGAAAGTGGCGACGCTCGGCTATGCGGCAAGAGACAAACTGACCGGCACGGCCTACATCGGGTGCGCAAGCGCGGCCTGGTTCCTCACCGACGTCGAGCCGAGCGGCGACGCCGAGCTGACGCTCGAAGACGGCACGGGCAGGGCGCGCATGGTGGTGCCCGGCGGCAACGTGCCGCTCGAGCTCACGGTGAAGAGCCCCGCCGACGGCAAGGCCCGGGTCGGGCAGCCGCTGACGCTCGAGTGGTCTCCGCCGCTCGCCGTGACCATGATGAACCTGCGGGTGACGCTCGACTACGAAGGCACCCCGCCGAACAACTACGACACGCACGACTGGGAGACGATGAACCCCTTCCAGACCGTGCCGCCGATCGTGGTGGACGAGGCGGCCCACACGGTGACGTTCACCTACCCGATGATGGCAGCAGGCCGCCGCGCGACCGGTGCCGCACGCATCTCGACGAACCTGCGATTTCAGCAGTCGGGCAGCACGTGCGAGAACGCCAGCAGCTGCGAGGTGTACATGGTGTACCCGCTGGTGGCGCGCGTCGAGGCGATCGAGCCCTGAGCCGCGGGTCAGCTCGCAGAAGGCCGAGCGGGTGCGCCGGGCGACCCGGCGAGGTCTTGAACGGTTGCCACTTCGGTGAGCTTGGAAGCGTTGGGCTAGGCTCGCGCCCGTTGCGCGCTCGGCTTCTTCTCGCCTTCGTTGGTCTCTTCGTTGCCTGCAGCCCCCCGCCTGGCGTCGACGGCGGCGCGCCGGTCGATGCGGGCTTCGACGCAGGCCGTGACGCAGGAGAAGAAGTGGACGCTGGTGTCGAAGATGCCGGCCTGGCAGACGCGGGTGAACCCGATGCAGGGCCTCCCGATGCAGGGCCTCTCGATGCAGGGCCTCTCGATGCAGGGCCTCCCGATGCAGGGCCTGCCGACGCTGGCCCGCCTGACGCAGGTACACCCGATGCGGGTGTCGATGCCGGCTTCGACGCAGGCCCACCGCCCGTCACCGACGACGCAGGCTGCCTGCCCGGCTCGCGCGACGGCGGCGCGCCCCTCATCGTGCGCCTGATGGCCGCGAACCTCACGAGCGGCAACTTCCAGTCGTACGACCCGGGTCACGGCATTCGCATCATTCAGGGCCTGAAGGCCGACGTGGTGATGCTGCAAGAGATGAACTACGGCGACGACTCGCCGGCCGCGATGGAGGCATTCATGACGCGGCTCGACGCCGGCTACTTCTGGTCGCGCGGCACCGGCACGATTCCGAACGGGGTGCTCAGCAAGTACCCCATCGCCGACGCGGGCGAGTGGCCCGACCCGTACACCGGCACGCGCGGCTTCGCGTGGGCGCTCATCGACCTGCCCGGCCCGCGCGACCTGTTCGTCGTCTCGGTGCACCTGCTCACCGCGAACCCGACCACACGGAACAACGAGGCGATCTCCATCATCAACCGCCTCGACACCAACGTCGCGCCGCACGAGCTCCTCGTCATCGGCGGCGACTACAACACCGACACGTGGGACGAGCCCGTCTTCGTCACGCTCAGCGCGCGCATCGTCACCGACGCCGGCTTCCCTCCGCCGACCGACCAGAACGGCAACGACGGCACCAGCGGCAACCGCTCGAAGCCGTACGACCACGTGCAGGTGTCGGCGTGCCTGCTGAATATGCAGCTCGACGCCGGCATCGTGTTCGACAGCCGCGTCTACACGCCGCTCAGCGACGTGCCGCCCATCGAGTACGGCGACAGCGAAGCGCCGAACATGCAGCACATGGCCGTCGTGAAAGACTTCGTCATTCGGCCCTGAGGTATAAAGCCGGGCATGTTGCCGCTCGCGACGTCGCTGCTGCTCCTCGCTGCAGTTCCCGATTCGGTCTTCGACAACAAGACGGCCTGGCAGCCCGAAGAGACCGACGGCGACCTCAAGCTCGAGGGCCGGCCCATCACGAACAGCAGCTGGCTCGAGTACCGCATCGTCACCACCACCGAGACCGCGCCCGACGCGCTGTGCACCTCGGTGTTCGACCAGGCGACGAAGGGCAAGGGCGGCTCGAACGTGAAGCTGCGCAAGCTGCTCAAAGACGGCGGTGACGAGCGCGTGCTGTACGACCAGGTCGAGGCGCCGATGGTGAGCAAGCGCGACTACGCGATGACGGTGAAGCGGCTGCCGGGCGAGCCCACCTGCCGCATTCGGTTCAAGATTACGAACGACGAAGCGCCGAAGCTCGAAGACGGCGTCGTTCGCATGGAGATGATGTGGGGCGGGTGGGACTTCGAGAAGAAGGGCGAGAAGACGCAGGTCACCCACTTCTTGTACGCCGACCCGGCCGGCGCAGTGCCCGCGTGGATTGCCCGAGGCTCTCAGAAGAAGGCGCTCAAAGAGGCCGTGCAGCGCATGCTCGAGAACGCGAAGAAGAAGTGACGGGGCTCACCGCACGCCCGTGCTGATGGTGATGCGCGTCGGCGTGCGCGGCACCGGGTCGGGCCGCTTCGTGAACACGCGGCGGAAGTACGGCGAGAGCCCCAGCCCCACGCCGTAGAGCACGTGCATCACCAACATCGTGCCGACCATCATCGCGGCGCGGCTCGCCATCACCGGGTCGACGACCGGCACCACGACGAACATCATCAGCACGAAGATGCCGAGCGCGAACGCGACGCCCGCGAGCGTCGCGATGCCGCGCGGCGTGTCGCGCCGCACCAGCGTCGCGAACAACGTGCCGTACGCCGCCGACGTCACGAGGTGCAGCAGCACACCCCAGGCGATGACGCCCCACCCGCTCAGCAGCGCCTCGGGCCCGCGAAACGTCGCGCCGATCAGCTGCGGCACCGCGAACGGGCCCTGCCCGAGCAGCGTCGTCGCTCCCATCGCGAACACCGCCATCGCGAGGCCGCCGATGACGCCGGCCGCGGCTCCGGCCTTGATGACCTCGCTCACCGCGGGCTCTTCAGCGGTGCCGAACCTCTCTCTGAGTGCCGTCTCAGCCATCGCGCGCCTCACGTGTCGTTGAGCTGGCGGTCGAGCTGCTGCGCCAGCTTCAGGTGGTCTTTCAGCACCGGCAGCACCTTGTTGAGCAGCGACTGCACCTTCGCGTTGCTCGTCTCGCGCAGCGTCGTCTCGACCATCGTCACGGCCTTCTCGTGGTCTTCGACCATCAGCTTCGCGAACTCGCGGTCGTACACGTCACCCTTCAGCGCCTCGAGGCGCCTCATGCCGTCCATCGCGGCTTGCGCCTCGGCGGCTTCGACCTGGTCTTTCGGAGCCGGCGGCGTCAAGTCGATGCCCCGGCGCTTCGCGTAGCTCTGCAGCTGCTTGTCGGCGAGCGTGTGGTCTTTCACCAGCAGCGCGCCGAACGCCTTCACCTGCTTCGCCCCGCCGTTCTGCACCGCCGTCTTGCCCATCTCGACCTCCATCTCGTTGTCGTGGTGGAGCTTCGCCAGCACCTCGACGTCTTGTTCCGACAGCGCGCTGCCGCCCTTGGCGGGCGAGACCGGCGCGTCGGCCGCCAGCACCAGCGCCGGCACCGCGATGATGGCGAGAAACGAGCTCTTCACGATTCGTGGGTTCAATGGGGGTCTCTCCGACGGTCGGGTTGCACCACCTGTGCCCCCGCACAGGGCCCCGATCTCGCTGGAGCCCGCCCGTGCAAGAACGCCCCACTCCACCCCTTCGCCTGTAGACTGCTGCCCCACGTGAAGTTCCTCTGCTCGAGCTGCAATCGACTTCTGGACGTCGAGCGTTTTCGCGTCGAGGGCGCGGTGCTGATCATCTCGTGCCCGGGCTGCGGGGCCGAGAACCGAGCCATCGGCAACACCCCGGCCGCTCCCCCTGCCGCGAACGTCACGCCCCTTCGCCCGCCGGCGCCCCCCGTCGCGCCGGTGCTGGTCGCCCCGCCTGACGGCGACCGCGCCTTCGACGTGCCCCCAGGGCACTGCCCCAAGTGCATCAGCCGGCGCTCGGCCCAGGCGCTCGCCTGCCCGAACTGCGGCCTCGTCTTCGAGCAGGCCGATGGCGACGCCTTTGCTCCGAGCGAGTGGCTGAAGAACGAGTGGCTGCTCCTGCTGCAGACCTGGGGTGACGAAGCGCGGCACGAGCAGCTGCGCAGCGAAGCGATGAGCAGAAACGAGCTCGCCGAGGCCGGCCGCCTCTACCGCCTGCGTCTCGCCCTGCAGCCCCAAGACCCCATCGCCGCCCGCGGCCGCGACGAGGTGCTGCGCCTCGCCGTGCTCCCCTCGCTCAACCTTCAGCGCACGAAGCCCGGCGACGGCGAGACCCCCAGGTGGAAGTACGTGGCCCTCTCTGTCGTCATCGTCGCGTGCCTCATCGCCATCTACGTGGTTGTCGGGCAGATGCTGCAGTCGTAATCGTAAGCGTCGTGACGCCGCTCGAACGCATCTTGGGGCCCGGCGGCGTCTTGAGCCGCGCCGTCGACGGTTGGGAGGCCCGCCCGCAGCAGCTCGAGCTCGCCCGCGCCGTGCAGCGCGCGTTCGACGAGCGCCACGCCCTGCTCGCCGAGGCCGGCACCGGCACCGGCAAGACGCTCGCCTACCTCGTGCCCGCCGCCCTCTCGGGCCGCCGCGTCGTCATCTCGACCGCCACCCGCGCCCTGCAAGAGCAGGTGTTCTTCAAAGACCTGCCGCTGCTCGAGGCCGCAGACCTCGAGGTCTCGAAGGCGCTGCTCAAGGGCCGCGCGAACTACGTCTGCCTCTCGCGGTTCGCCGCCTTCGACGCGCAGCCGCTGTTCGAAGCACCCGACGACGCCGTGCACTGGCCGGCCTTTCGCGCGTGGTCGCAAGAGACCTCGACCGGCGACCGCGGCGAGACGCAGCTGCCCGACGCGTGGGCGCCGTGGTCGAAGTTGTCGACCCCGAGCGAGAGCTGCGCCGGCAGCCGCTGCCCCGACTACGAGCGCTGCTGGGTGACGAAGGCCCGCCGCACCGCGCAGGAGTCTCGCCTCGTCGTCGTGAACCACGCCCTGTTCTTCGCCGACCTCGTGCTCAAGGCCCGCGCGTCGATGGTGGCCGAGCGCCGACGCGCCCGTGGTCAGGGCGAGGTCGACCTCTCGCTCTCGGTGCTGCCCGAGTACGACGCCGTCGTCTTCGACGAGGCCCACGCGCTCGAAGACGTGGCCACCGACCACTTCGGCCACGCCGTCTCGAGCGCGCGCGTGATGATGCTCGCGCAAGACGCCGTGCGGGCCGGCCAGTTCAGGCAAGAGCAGTCGGGCATGCTCGCGACGCTCGGCCTGTCGCTGCGCGAGCGCGCCGATACGTACTTCTCGTTCGTGGCGCGGCACCTCTCGCTCGGCGAGTCGCGCGGCGACGTGCGGCTGAAGCCCGAGCAGCTCGGGCCCCTGCAGGCGGCGAGCGGCCAGGTGCTCGAGACGCTGCAGGCGCTGGCGGCGCTGTGCGCGCGCGCGGCCGAAGGCGCCGGCGACGTGACGAAGAGCATCTACGAAGGGCTGAAGCGGCGGGCCGAAGAGTCGGCCGAGTCGCTGGGCTTCGTGCTCGAAATCTCTGACGGCTCGCACGTGCACTGGGCGTCGATGCGCGGGCGCACGACGTGGCTGCGCGCGGCCCCCATCGAGATCGGCCAATCGCTCGCGAAGTGGCTCTACCGGTCGTGCGACACCGTCGTCTTCACCTCGGCCACGCTCGCGACCGGCTCGGGCCACGCCGCGTTCGGCTTCGTGAAAGAGCGGCTCGGCCTCGAGGCGAAGGCGCCCGCGGTGAAGGTCGACTCGCCGTTCGACTACCCGCGCCAGTGTGGGTTGTACCTGCCGCGACACGTACCCGAGCCGCAGGAGCCGGGGTGGACCGACGCGGTCTGCGACGAGGTCATCGCGCTGACGAAGCTGACCGGTGGCCGCGCGTTCGTGCTGTTCACGTCGCTGAAGCACATGGAGGCGGTGCACGGCCGGGTCGCTCCGCTGCTGGCGGTGCCGGCGCTGTTGCAGGGCGAGCGGCCGAAGCGCGCCCTGCTCGATGCGTTCACGTCGCAGCCGAGCGTGCTCTTCGCGTCGCAGTCGTTCTGGGAAGGGGTCGACGTGCCCGGCGACGCGCTGTCGCTCGTCATCATCGACAAGCTCCCGTTCGCTCCGCCCGACGAGCCGCTGACCGCCGCGCGCATCGAGGCGCTGCGCGGCCGCGGAGGCAACCCCTTCGACGACCACCAGGTGCCGTCGGCGGCGCTCGCGCTCAGGCAGGGCTTCGGTCGATTGATTCGCACGAAGCGCGACTTCGGCGTCGTCGCGCTGCTCGACTCGCGGCTGACGCGCCGGCGCTACGGGCGAACGTTTCTCGAGGCGCTGCCGCCCGCAAAGAAGCTGTATCGCTTCGAAGACGTCGAGCAGTTCTGGCACCGAGGTTTGTGACTTCTCCGTTCGCCCTGAGCGAAGTCGAAGGGGTTTCGAGCGCCTCCGGCATACGACGTTCGACCGACGGTCGAACGTCGAGGGTCCTCCCGGTGACCGACGCGAGGCGAACGTGCGCGGGCGCACACTGCTTCGCATGACCTCGAAAATCATCTTCATCAGCACTTCGGTTCTGCTCGGCATCTTCGCGCTCGCCACCCTCTTCGGAGACAACCTTCGCCGCCTGAACGGCATGTCGGCCGACGCGCTCGCGGGCGACGACCACGTCTCGCAGCGCAAGACGTTTCGGAACTTCGGCATGAGCAACACCTACGACGACGCCCCGCCGGCACCGTCGCCCCAGGGCAACACGCACGTGCAGGCGCAGCCGAACGCGCGCGTCGACGCCCGCCACGACGCGCTCTCGACGTTCGCGATCGACGTCGACACCGCGAGCTACACGCTCGCGCGCGCCACGCTGAACCAGGGCGCGCTGCCCGTCGCCTCGGGCGTGCGCGTCGAAGAGTGGGTGAACGCGTTTCGCTACGAGCTGCCGCAGCCGAAAGACGCGCCGTTTTCGGTCTCGATGGAAGGTGGCCGCTCGCCCTTCACGGCCGGCCGCCACGTGCTCAAGGTCTCGCTGAAGGGCCGCGAGGTCGCGAACGAGGACCGCCTGCCCGCGCACCTCGTCTTCCTCGTCGACACGAGCGGCTCGATGTCGGGGCCCGACCGCATCGGCCTCGCGAAAGAGAGCCTGCGCCTGCTGGTCGAGAGCCTGAACGCGCGCGACACGGTGGCGCTCGTCACGTACGCGGGCTCGGTGAGCGACGTGTTGCCGCCGACGCCGGCGAACCAGCGTGAGCGCATCTTCGCGGCCATCGACTCGCTCGGCGCGGGCGGCGGCACGGCGATGGGCAGCGGGCTCGAGCTCGCGTACCGGCACGCGGTGCGCGGCGTGTCGTCAGGCTCGGTCGCGCGCGTCATCGTGCTGAGCGACGGCGACGCGAACATCGGCGACACGGGCGCCGACCCGATGCTCGAGAAGGTGCGCGCCTACGTGCGCGAAGGCGTGACGCTGACGACGGTCGGCTTCGGCATGGGCAACTACCGCGACGCGCTGATGGAAAAGCTCGCCGACTCGGGCAACGGGCAGTCGGTGTACATCGACTCGCGCGACGAGGCGCGGCGCGTGTTCCAGCGCGAGGTCGCGGGCACGCTCGAGACCATCGCGCGCGACGTGAAGGTGCAGGTCGAGTTCGACACCCGCGCGGTGAAGACGTACCGGCTCATCGGCTACGAGAACCGCGCGGTGGCCGACGCAGACTTCCGCAACGACGAGGTCGACGGCGGCGAGATTGGCGCCGGCCACAGCGTGACGGCGCTGTACGAGCTCGAGCTGAAGCCGGGCGCCGAGGGTTCGCTGGCGACGGTGCGCGTGCGCGGGCAGCGGCCGCGCGGCTCGGGGGCGTTCGAGACGGCGCAGCAGGTGACGGCGGCGCAGGTCGACAGGCCGCTCGCGCAGTCGTCGACCGAGCTGCGCTTCGCGGCGGCGGTGGCGGGGGCGGCCGACCTCTTGCGCGGCAACGGGCACGCGAGCGGCTTCACGCTCGAGCACGCCATCTCGCTCGCCGACGACGCGACGAACGGCCGGCCCGAGCGGCGCGAGTTCGTGAACCTGATGCGCAAGGCGGCGGGCCTGAACCGGCCGCGTTCGGTCAGCTACACACAGGCGTACTGAGGTCTCTCACCTCGTAGGGGTGAGGGGAGCGAGCCACTCCCGCCCGCTCGTCGCACGTCACCCGCGGGCAGCCGAACGCGACGGCCGTGGGTGAGCCGACGGCGAGGAGGCGCACGCGCCGCAGAGGTCAGCATGCGCTCCGGCTGCCGGCGCGACCCGAAGCTGCCGCACCGGGCTGATTCGCCGCACCCTCAGCGGGTGACTTCGACGCCGCCGGTGAGCATCGCGCGCATGGTGGGCTCGAAGAAGTGGTACGGGTGCACGGTCTTCGGGCGGCTGACCTCGTCGAGCCGGGCGGCGTGTGCCGCGGGCAGCTCGAAGTCGAGCGCCTTGAGGTTGTCGTCGAGCTGCTCGAGCTTCGTGGCCCCGACGAGCGTGCTCGCGACGGCGGGCTGCCGGGTGACCCAGTTGAGCGCGACCTGCGCGGGCGGGCGGCCGAGCTCCCGCGACACGGCGACGAGCGCGTCGACAATCTTCCAGTTCCGCTCGGTGAACAGCTTCAGGAAGCCGGGGTTGCCCGAGCCCTTGATGGCCTGCAGGCGCCCCGCTCCGCCGGGCTCGCTCGCGGTGGCGCCGCGCTGGTACTTGCCGCTCAAGAGACCGCTCGCGAGTGGGCTCCACGGGACGAGGCCGGCGCCGAGCTCGAGCGCCGCCGGCACGTGCTCGCGCTCGATGTTGCGCTCGACCAGCGAGTACTCCAGCTGCAGCGCCGCGACGCGCTCGAGCCCGCGCGACTCGGCGAGCGTCTGCATGCGGCCGAAGTACCAGGCGGGCACGTCGCTCAGCCCGAAGTAGCGCACCTTGCCGGCCCGCACCAGGTCGTCCATCGTGCGCAGCACCTCTTCGGCCGGCGTCAGGCCGTCCCACGCGTGCATCCAGTAGAGGTCGACGTAGTCGGTCTTCAGCCGGCGCAGGCTGCCCTCGAGCGCGCGGTACAAGTTCTTTCGCCCGTTGCCGCCGGCGTTGGGGTCACCGGGTGAGGCGTTGAACGTGTACTTGGTGGCGAGCACGACGCGGTCGCGGTTGCCGCGCCCCTGCAGGTACTCGCCGATCATCTGCTCGCTGGTGCCCGCGGTGTAGCCGTCGGCCGTGTCGAGCAGGTTGCCGCCCCGCTCGAAGAACCGGTCCATCAGCGCGAACGCGGTGTCTCTCGCCGCACCCCACCCCCAGTCGGTTCCGAACGTCATTGCCCCGAGCCCCAGCGGGCTCACCTTCAGACCACTTCGCCCCAGCAGTCGGTAGTTCATGGCCACAACATGCGCCGCCGGCGCTTTGAAGAGAATGAACAGCATCGACATGGCCCATGAAGTAGAACTTCAAAGATGGCCAGAGGCACCCTGACCTCGGTGGAGGCCTTCGTGGCGGTGGCCGAGCGCCGCAGCTTCACCGCCGCGGCGGGCGAGCT
>JAEUJP010000899.1 GCA_016793725.1 Myxococcaceae bacterium
CTCGACCGCCGGAGCCGGCCCCGTCGGCGGCTCGTCTGCCCACGGCATGCTGCACTTCGGGCAGCTCGTGAGGTCGGCCGAGAACGGCTCGCCGCAGCCCTTGCAGGCGCGCGTCTGACCGCTCGGAGCCGTGACCGCCTCAGTCATTCAGAGCCGAAAGGCTACCGCTAGTCAGTGGCCTTGAGCCCGTATTTGTTCACCAGCCGGTGCACGTAGGCGCGTGCGATGCCGGCCGTGCGCGCGACCTCGCTGATGTTGCCGCCGCACCGGTCGAGCAGCGTCGTCACGTACTGCTCGGTGAACGAGTCGACGAGGCGCTCTTTGGCGTCTTTGTACGGCAGGCCGGTGAGGTCGTCGGGCAGCGGGCCCGTCGGCTTCGGCCCGACTGCGTTCGAGCCCACGTCGACCTCGGTGCCGGCGAGCGCGCGCTCGATGACGTTGCGCAGCTCACGAACGTTGCCGGGCCAGTGGTATTCGAGCAGCTTCTTCTTCAGCGCGTCGGGCAGCTCGAAGTCGCCGCGCCCCATCTGCGCGACGAACGCGCGCACGAGCAGCGAGATGTCTTCTTTGCGGTCGCGCAGCGGTGGAATTTTCACCACCACGACGCCGAGCCGGTACCAGAGGTCTTGGCGAAAGCGGCCGGCCTTCACATCAGCCTCGAGGTCGCGGTGGGTCGCTGCGATGACGCGCACGTCGACCTTTCGAGGCTTGTCTTCGCCGAGGCGCTTCACGGTGCCGCTCTCGAGCACGCGCAACAGGCGCGGCTGGAGCTCGAGCGGCAGCTCGCCGATCTCGTCGAGGAAGATGGTGCCGCCGTCGGCTTCGGCGAAGGCGCCCTTGCGCTCGTTCACCGCGCCCGAGAACGCGCCCTTCGTGTGGCCGAACAGCTCGCTCTCGATGAGGTTCGGCGCCATGTTGCCGCAGTCGACGATGACGAACGGCTTCGCGCGGCGCGCGCTCAAGCCGTGCACGGTCTCGGCGATGACCTCTTTGCCGGTGCCGGTGTCGCCGAGCAGCAGCACGGTCGACTCGGTCGGCGCGGCCTTCTCGAGCTGGCCGTACATCGTCTGCATCACGGGGCTCTTGCCGACGATCTTGCCGAGCGCGGTGCGGCCCTGCGCGCGCACCTGCCCTTCGTGCTGCACGTTGACGCGGAGCACCGTGGTGCCGAGCGTGAGCACCGCCTCTTCGTAGACGGTCATCTGCTGAATGCGGGCGCCCGAGAGAAAGGTGCCGTTGGTCGACCCGCGGTCGCGTACGCGGGCCCCCTCGAAGGTGCCTTCGATCTCGAGGTGGGCGCGTGAGATCTGCTCGTCGTTCAGCTGCAGGCTGGCCTCGACGCTCTTGCCGATGACCACGCGCTCGAGGCCGGTCTTGGTGAGGCCCGCGTCGGGGCCCGACATGACGGTGAGGTCGAACTTCTTTGCGGGGCCACTCGGTGCGGCGGGGCGCTGCGCGTTGCTGGGTACCGTGGGGCCTTCGAGCGACATTGAGGTTTCTTGCGCGGCAGTCTGATACCCCGGCGCTACCGTGTCCACTGTAGGCTACCCGCCGGAACATGCGAGGCACGGTGTTGGTGGTCGAAGACGAACGCATGTTGCGCAGCGCGCTGCGCCGCGTGCTCGCGCCCGTGCACGACGTGTCGATGGTCGAGCGCGCCGAAGAGGCGCTCGAGCGCGTGCTGAGCGGCGAGCGGTTCGACGTGATTCTGACCGACCTGATGTTGCCCGGGATGAGCGGCATGCAGCTGTACGCAGAGCTCGAGCGGGTGGCTCCGGAGCAGGCGCAGGCGGTGGTGTTCATGTCGGGCAACGCGTCGAGCCCGAGCGCGAAGGCGTTTCTGGCGAAGCTGCCGGGGCGGTGGGTCGAGAAGCCGTTCGAGTCGCAGGACCTGCTGGGGCTCCTGAATGAACGCCTCGGCTGATTCGCGCGCAGCGCTGTTCTTGGCGTACGCGCTGATGGCGTGCACCAGAGAAGAGCCGAAGCCGAAGCCAGCGCCAAAGGTCGAAGCAGCACCGAAGCCGGAGCCGAAGCGCGAGCGTCCCGACCGAAGCCGCTCCCTCGTCACGGTGCTGTGCGCAGACGAGCCCGACGGCCCAGGCTTCTTCAGCGCGCCAGACCGGGTCACCACGCGAGCGCGCTTCACGTGCGAGCAGCCGCGGGTGCGCCTGCACGACGGCAGAACGTTGCTGGCGAAGGTCCGCGCGAAGCAGAAGGAGCTCGACGTGGCCGAGCTGGAAGTCGTGGGTGGGGAGGGCGAGCCGGTGCCGCTGGCTCCGCCGCTCGAGCCGAAAGAGACCGACGACGTGACGGTGCCGGGCTGCTGTGAAGGCACGATTCGCTCGGTGGCGCGCACGCGGCTCGGGGTGCCGCACTTCGAGGTGGCGTTCGATCGGCTGCCGAAGCCGGGCAGCGTCGTCATCGATGCGCAGGGCCGGGCGGTGGGGCTCACGACCGACGAGACGCTGGTGCAGCCGTTCGAGGTGGCGCCGCTGGAGGAGCGCGCGAAGGCGGCGGTCGCGCAAGAGGTGTCGGCGCTGCGGCGCGCGCTGCAGCAGCCGGTGCTGGCGGCGGCGCTGGTCGACGCGAATGGTGCGCTGCACGCGGTGCTGCTGTCGCGTACGAAGGTCGACGAGGTGAAGCTCGAGGGGGGCTGCACGGTGAGCCCGAGCTGGGAGCCCTTCCGCATGACGGCGTGGTTCGACGCGGCCGAGCGCGAGCTGTTTCAATTCATCGACAAGCACGACCTCGACATCGGGCTGTTCATGAGCACGGTGGCGGTGACGTGCGGCGGGGGAGGCGCGACCGAGCTGAAGCTCGAGGGAGCGGCGGGGCAGATCGAGGTCAGCAAGACCGACCAGGTGATGACGGCGACGGCGAAAGAAGGTGCGCCGCCACCGAAGCCGCTGCCGCGGCCGCCGGCGAAGGCGCTGACATCAGCCGACGAGCAGCTGTGGCGCAGCCGCTATCGGGCGCTGCGTGACGGGCGCGAGCAGCTCGAGCGCACGCTGCGCGAGAAGCAGCGCTTCATCGATGACGCCGACACCGCGACGCGGCGGCGGGGAATGCGTGACGGTTACCCTCCGCTGACGCCCGACGAGCGCGTGCGCTACGACCAGTACAGGCGAGACCTCGAGCAGGCCGAGGAGCAGCGGGCGGTGTTTCGACGCATGGAAGATGACCTCGAGCGAGAGGCGTCGAGCGTGTCGGTGCCGCGAGAGTGGCGACGGTGAGCTGAGCCGCGCGACACCCACCCAGATTCGTCGCAGTCGCATCGACAGCCCCCAAAGAAAAACGCGAGGTGCCGAGCGTATCGGCACCTCGCGTGTGGTGAAGCGAAACGTTCAGCGCCTTAGAAGCCGCCGTCGGCGCCCGGCGCGAGAACGGTGACGCGGCAACGGTAGAAGTTGCTCGTGTTCGTCGAGTCTTGCGTCGCGCCGGAGACCTTCAGGTACATGGTCCCGGCATCGGTCGTGATGATGGGCGCCTTCGTGCCGTCAGCGCCCCAGAGAATGTCGACGTTGTTCGTCTCGGTCTCAGTCTCGACGGTCGCGGAGTCAGTCACGAACTGGAACTGCGTGCCGCGAAGGCCCGAGCCCGACCGCTGAGCGCGGCACGACAGGGTGACGCGGTTGCCGCCGCCATGCGTGAACGAGAAGTGATCGACGTCGGCGCCGCTCACGTTGAGCTTCCCAATCAGGTCACCGAAGCGGAACCTGGCGTTCATCGGGTCTTGCACGAGCGGGAACGGCGCCGCCGTAGCGAGCGTGTTGTTCGCCGTGTCGGTCGCCGGGTCTTCGAGCGAGTTGTCATCGCTGAAGTAGAGGTACGACGCGTGGTAGAAGTCGTTCGCGCCCTGCGCGACGCCAGCCGGCCGCTCGACCCACAACAGGTACTCGGTCGAGGGATCGCCGACCATGTCGAGCTCTTCGGGGGCGTTGTCGGGGTTCGCCGGCGGCGTGTAGGAGCCGATCGTGACACCCGCCATGGTGGTGATGCGGAACGCGTAGTTGCGCAGGGTGCTGCCGTAGCTGTTCGTGCCAGCCGGGCTGCTCGACGAGATGGGCGCGCCGAACGGAATGCCCGTGATGACCGCGAGACCCGCGCTCGTCCCTGCACCTCCATCGGCCGGCGTCGCCGGCAGGTGGTACACGTCGACGTCGTTCACGCCGTCGAGGCCGCCGATGATCTCAGACAGGCGCGCGCCCACCGACACCCAGCCCGCGTCTTGCGCCGACGTGGCGGTGTCGTTGCTGCCGCCGTCGACCTGCTCGCGATCGAGCGTCAGGTAGCTGCTGATCGGGTTCACGCGCATCTTGATGAAGTACACGTCGATGGTCTCGTCGGGGAAGCCCGCGTCGGGCGTCTCGCCGGCCCACGTCTGCCACTCTTCGAGGCGAACGCAGATCGAGCCCGTCGTCGGAGCACGGTAGAACAAGCTGGTGTCGGTGCCGTAGATGCGGGGGAAGCTGTCGTCGATGCTCGCGAGCTTCTGGCTGCCGTCCGTGCTGAAGACGGTGAGCGCCGTGTCGGCGATGCGAACGCCCGGAGGCGGCGTCGGCGTCTCGGTCGACAGCCAGATCACGTCACCCGCCACGACCGGGAGCCGGTAGTGAATCTGCTGACCGGCCGTCGCGATCTCGGCCTCGGTCGGCGCCGCAGTCGTGTAGCCCGTGAGGATGATCGGGTTCGCGCAGCTCACCCCAGCACCAACCTGGTTGCCGCCGCCCGTGCCGCTGCCGCCGCCGGTCGCGCCGCTGCCGCCACCGGTCGCGCTGCTGCCGCCACCCGTCGCGCTGCTGCCGCCGCCCGTCGCGCCGCTGCCGCCTGCACGGCCACCCGCCGTCGCAGTGCCGCCGCCCGTCGCGCCGCTGCCGCCTGCACGGCCACCGGCCGTCGCGGTGCCGCCACCCGTCGCGCCGCTACCGCCGCCCGTGCCGCCGCTGCCCGCCGTGCCGCTGCCGGCCGTGCCGCTGCCGCCACCCGTACCGCCGCCGCCACCGCCGCTGCAGGCCGCGAGGCTCAAAGCCAGAAGTGCTACTGAGAGCTTGTTGCTCATTGCTGTGTTCTCCGAACCCTTTGGGACCGTGCCTTCCCGGCGAAGGCGTGTGTGGGCCTCTACCACCCTGCTTGGAAGATCGAAAGCGCATGGTAAGAGGCGCGCGCGTTGAGAGCCTGGGCCCCCATCGCCGTCGCGGCCGCAGCGCTGTTCGCGCTTCAGCTCCTGCTCGGGCGCTTCGAGTTTTTCGTCTACCTCGCCTCGCTCGTCGGCGTGAACGTCATCCTCGCGGTGTCGCTCAACATCATCAACGGCATGACGGGTCAGTTCTCCATCGGTCACGCCGGCTTCATGGCGGTCGGCGCCTACACCGCCAGCGTCTTTTCGCTCGCGACCAACGACACCCGTATCGCCGGCCTCGGCGTCGTCTCTGACCAGATCTTCTTCGTCGCCGCCCTCGCCCTCGGCGGCGCCGCCGCCGCGCTCTGCGGCTTTCTCGTCGGCCTCCCCTCGCTGCGCCTGCGCGGCGACTACCTCGCCATCGTCACCCTGGGCTTCGGTGAGATCATCCGCGTCATCGTCCAGAACACGCCCAGCCTCGGCGGCCCCCTGGGCCTCAGCGGCGTACCCCAGTACTCGACGTTCGCCATGGTCTGGTTCGTCGTCTTCATCACCGTGCTCGTCGCGCGCCGCCTCGCGAGCTCGACGCACGGCCGCGCGCTGTGGGCCATTCGTGAAGACGAGGTCGCCGCCGAGGCCATGGGCGTCGACACCACTGCCTACAAGGTGCGTGCGTTCGTCGTCTCGGCCTTCTTCGCCGGTGTCGCGGGCGGCCTGTTCACCCACTTCCAGTCGGTCATCACGCCGGCGCAGTTCGACTTCACGCGGTCGATCGACATCGTCGTCTTCATCGTCGCGGGCGGGCTCGGCTCGACGACGGGCGCGGTGAGCGCCGCGGTCGTGCTCACCCTGCTGCCCGAGGCGCTGCGCTCGCTGTTCGGGGCCATCGGCGCCGACTCGTCTCTCTCTGCCGTCGTCGACCAGATTCGCAAGCCGCTCTACGGCGTGCTGCTCATCATCATCATGCTCGCCCGGCCGCAGGGCATCTTCGGCACGAACGAGGCGTGGGACCTCTTCAAGAAGAAGAAGGCCGCCGCGTGAGCGTGGGCGAGGTGATTCTCGAGGCGAAGGCGACGTCGATCACCTTCGGCGGCTTGAAGGCGCTCACGTCGTTCAACCTGCAGGTGAAGCGCGGCGACTTGAAGGGGCTCATCGGCCCGAACGGCGCCGGCAAGACGACCGCGTTCAACGTGCTCACCGGCGTGTACTTGCCGACCTCGGGCGACGTCGAGGTGTGCGGCGAGCGCGTGAACGGCCGCCGCCCGTGGGAGATCAACCGCCGCGGCCTCGCGCGCACCTTCCAGAACATTCGCCTCTTCAAGTCGCTCACCGCGCTCGACAACGTGCGCATCGCCGTCATCGCGAACACGAAGCCGCTGTTCGCAAGAGACCGCATCGCCCGCCTGCGCAGCGGCAGCTCGATGAACCGGGTCGCGGCGAAGGTGCTCGACGCGAGCAACAACTACGTCGACTGGTGGCGCGCGCTGCTGAAGACGCCGGGCTTCTTGCGCGAAGAGGCCGAGCTCACGGCGCGCGCCGATGCGCTGCTCGAGGTGATGGGCCTCTCGCACCGGCGCGACGAGCAGGCGAAGAACCTGCCGTACGGCGAGCAGCGGCGGCTCGAGATCGCGCGGGCGCTCGGCACGCAGCCGAAGGTGCTGCTGCTCGACGAGCCGGCGGCCGGCATGAACACGCGCGAGAAGGCCGACCTGATGGTGCTGATTCGCGAGCTGCGCGAGAAGTTTTCACTCGGCATTCTCGTCATCGAGCACGACATGAAGCTGGTGATGGGCATCTGCGAGCACATCACCGTGCTCGACCACGGCGAGACCATCGCCGCGGGCGACCCGGCGGCGGTGCGCGCAGACCCGAAGGTGATCGAGGCGTACCTCGGTGAGGCGCCGGCGCATGCCTGAGCTGGGCACGAGAGCGCCGCGCGAGCCGCTGCTCGAGGTGAAAGGCCTGAAGGTGAAGTACGGCGCGATCGAAGCGCTGAAGGGCGTCGAGCTGTCGGTGGGCGTGGGCGAGGTCGTCGCGCTCATCGGCGCGAACGGCGCGGGCAAGACGAGCACGCTGCGGGCGGTGAGCGGCATGGTGAAGCCGGTCGCGGGCTCGATCACGCTGCGCGGTCAGAGCGTCGTGGGCCTGAAGGCGAACGAGCTGGTGCCGAAGGGCATGGCGCACGCGCCCGAAGGGCGCGGCATCTTCCCGAACCTGACGGTGCGCGAGAACCTCGAGCTCGGCGCGTACCTGCGCAACGACGGGGCCGGCATCGCCGACGACGCGGCGCGGTGCTTCAAGTTTTTCCCCGTGCTGGCCGAGCGGCAGAAGCAGATGGCCGGCACGCTGTCGGGCGGCGAGCAGCAGATGCTCGCCATCTCGCGCGCGATGATGTCGCGGCCGAAGCTGCTCTTGCTCGATGAGCCGTCGCTGGGGCTGGCGCCCCAGGTGACGCAGATCATCTTTCGCATTCTGCGCGAGGTGAACGCGCAGGGCATGAGCATATTGCTCGTCGAGCAGAACGCGCACCTGGCGCTGGGGCTCTGTCACTGGGCGTACGTGCTCGAGACCGGTGAGATGGTGATGAGCGGCACGGGCGAGAAGCTGCTGGCCAGCGAAGAGGTGCGGAAGGCGTATCTGGGCGAGTGAGGGTCGCGTCAACGGCTACTTCGTCGAGACGCGGAGCTCTTCCAGCTTCGCCGCCAGCTTCTTCGGCTGACTGAGCGCGAGCATGTGCCCTCCGTCGAGCACCTCGACCTTCACGCCGAGGCGCTCGCGCGCCACGCGTCGCTGCAGCGCCAGCGGGAGCATGCGGTCGTCGCGCCCTGAGATGACGTGCGTGGGCACGTCGGGCCACTTCTTCAGCGGCCACGGCTGCTCCATCGGCGTCATCGACTGTTGCTGAAACGTGCGGCGCTTCGCGTCGGCCGCGAGGGCCTTCGGCAGGTCGTGGTAGTAGATGACGGTCTCGTCTTCGGCCTTCGCCCGGCTGAGCCTGATGTGTTGGTAGTAGCGGCGACGGGCAGCTGAGGCGCGCGTGTTGCGGCCCCACGCCATGCCCGTCTCGCCCGGCTTCGGGATCAT
>JAEUJP010000936.1 GCA_016793725.1 Myxococcaceae bacterium
CGCGCCGTCAAAGACAGCTTCGGCGTCGGCGATGCGCTGGGCGTGAACGCGATGGACCCGACGCTTCGTGGCTGCATGCTCGCCGTGCCGCTGCGCGAGCGCAGGAAGACGTCTCGCCCGTTCAAGGCGCGCTGGTCGCGCATCGCAGCCCACGTCGCTGCCGGGCACCGCCTGCGCCGCCAGCTCGAGGCCGCGACCGAGACCGTGCTCGCGGGCGCCGAAGCCGTGCTCGACCCTGACGGCAAGCTGCAGCACGCCGACGGTGAGGCGAAGGGGCCGGGCGCGCGCGCCGCGCTCCGCGGGGCCGCCGTCGCGCTCGACCGCATTCGCACCCGCGCGGCCCGGGCCGCCGACCCCGACGCCGCCATCGAGAAGTGGAAGGGGCTGGTCAGCGGCCGCTGGTCGCTCGTCGACCACTTCGACAAAGACGGGCGCCGGTTCTTCGTCGCGCGCCGCAATGACCCACCCGTCACCGGCGGCCTCTCGCTGCGCGAGCTGCAGGTGGTGGGGTTCGCCGCGCTCGGCCACTCGAACAAGCTCATCGGCTACGAGATGGGCCTGTCGGAGGCGACCGTCGCGTCGCACCTGATGCGCGCGGCGCGTCAGCTGAAGGTGCGCTCGCGCGCCGAGCTCATCAAGCGCTTCCGCACCCGTTCAACAAAATGACTACGGACGCCGCGGGCCCCGGTTCCGTATCGTTCGCCGTGTGCGCGTCTCGCTGATTCTGCTGTGCCTGGTCGTGGCGTGCTCTTCGACTCCGCCCGGGCCGGGCGTGAACGCCGGAGGCGCTGCGGGGGGCAGCACCGCGGGCGGTGGAGCCACGGCCGGCGGCGGAGGTACGGCCGGCGGTGGAGCCACGGCCGGCGGCGGAGCCACGGCCGGCGGCGGCGCTGCGCCAGGCCTCACGCTGCTGCGCGCCGACTTCCTGTCGGGCAGCGGCACGGCGACCGGCGGCACCTTGAAGGCACACATCGAGCTCGGCTTCCCGACGGAGCAGACCCCATGAGAGTCGTCACCCTCGCAGTGCTCTTCACCTCGCTGGTCGCGCAGGCGCAGGCCGTGCCGCTGCGCATCGCGCTGAGCGCGCGCGTGACCGACGGCGGCGCTCCGCTGACCGGCGCACACACGCTGGTGGTGAGGTTGTTCGACGCGGCGACCGGAGGCACCGCCGTGTGGACCGAGACGTACACCGGCCACCCCGTGAACGACGGTGTGGTGAGCGCGACGCTGGGGTCGATGACGCCGCTGACCTCGACCCTGTTCGACTCGGGGGCGCTGTTCGTCGAGGTCACGGTCGACGCGACGACGCTCTCGCCGCGCCTGCAGCTCGTGAGCGCGCCGTTCGCGATTCGGGCGGCGAGCGCCGACAGGCTCGGCACGAACGTCGCCTCCGACTTCGCGCCCTCGTCGCACACGCACGCGTACCTGCCCGTGGGCGGCATGCTCACCTGCAGCGGCACCGACAAGGTGACGGGGCTCAGCACCAGCGGCTCGGTGATGTGTGGGCCCGATACCGGCAGCGCGTTCGCCGGCTCGGGCACGGCCAACACGGCTGCGCGCAGCGACCACAACCACACCGGCACGTACCTGCCGGTCGGCTCGACCCTGGTCTGCCCGGGCACGCAGAAGGTGATCGGGCTCATGACGAGCGGCAGCGTGGTGTGCGGCGCCGACCTCGACACCGACACGAACACGACCTACTCGAGCGGCGCAGGGTTGACCCTGGCGGGCACCTCGTTCTCCGTGGCCTTCGCGGGCACGGGCGTTGCGGTCACGGCCTCGCGCAGCGACCACAACCACGGCGGTACGTACCTGCCCATCGGGGTCACGCTGAGCTGCCCTGGTACGCAGAAGGTGACGGGGCTCGGCACGAACGGCAGCGTCAGCTGCGGCGCTGACGCCGACACGGTCACGGCGCTCGCGGGCTCGGGCAGCGCCGGCACCGCGGCGCGCTCAGACCACGGCCACAGCGTCTCGTGCCCGGCCGGTTGGCTGCGCCACGGCTTCCCCGCGAACGGCGGTGCGCTCTGCACGCTGCGAGATACGGCCGCCCTGACGTGGAGCGGCGCCGTTCGGCAGTGCGCGGCGTTCGGCGGCTCGCTGTGCACCTACCAGGAGCTCGTGACGGCGATGTGGGCCGCGCCGGCCGAGACGCTCGTCGTCAACCACTGGCTCGGCGATCGGGTGGGCGACAACCTGGTGCTGCGCGTGAACGGCACGAACGTGAACGACTTCGACGAGCAGATCGACGTCGGCACGAACCCCACGGGCACGGGGCAGTACTGCTGCAAGACCGTGCAGGACTTCTAGGGCCGCCTGCAGCAGTGAAAAGGGGCCTTGAAGTAGGGTACAGGGCACCCCATGCCTACGACTCCGATCGGCCGCGCCGGCGCGAAGTACCCGACCTCGGGGGCCGTCGTCGATCGCCCGAAGACGCCGGTCGCCGACGCGCCCGTGCGCACGCAGCCCGCCGACCGGTACACGCCCATCGGCCTGCCCGTCACGACGCTGAACGCCGAGCTGAGCCTCAAGGGCACGCAGGTGCAGGTGGGCCCGCACGCGCCGCCGCGACCCGTGCTGGCGATGGAAGAGATTCGTCTCGCGCCGGCAGACCACCGCCGCACCCTCGTGCGTCGCTTCGCAGCGTCACTCGCGTTCGTCGCCGGCAACACCCTGCAGAAGACGTCGGTGTCGTCGCCCGCCGAAGGCTCGACGAAGCTCGGCCCGTGGAGCCTCACCTCGAAGAACGGTGAGCTCACCGTGTCGCACGCCGGCGGCCAGTCGGTGACGTTGAGCGCGAGCTCGGTGCTCAAGGGCGACCCGCGCGACCGCGCGCGCGAGCTGCTCGTCGACGCGTTCAGCCACCTGCTCGCGAAGCGCGGCGACCCCCAGGCCGAGAAGCTCGCCGCCTCGAGCTACCTGTTCGCGCACGGCGTGCTCGCGTCGCAGGGGCGCCCCAAGGCGCAGCGCGAAGGCATGGTGACGCCGAAGCTCATCGCGTGGGACTTCAACGGCACCGTGCAGGCCGACAACGGCCGCTTTCGCCCCGGCATGGCGCAGACGGTCGAGTCGCTGCGCCGCCTCGGCGCGATGAACGTGCTCACCACCTCGATCAGCGCCGAGCCGTCGGAGCGCGCGATGGACGAGGCGAACATCTACTTCGACGCCCACTTCGGCAACGCCGAGGTGCGGCCGACGAAGGGCAGCAAGCAGTACGAAGGTGTCGCCGGTCTGTTCGGGCTCGACGTCGAAGCGTCGCACGACAACATGGTCACCATCGGCGACAGCGTGACCGACATCTCGGGCGATCGCGCGGCGGGCCTGTTCATTCACGATCGCGACATGGTGGCGGGCCCGGCGATCGAGCAACTCTTGCTCGAGCTCGACCGGCGCGGCGATGGCAGTCTGCGCAAGGGCCTCGCGGCGCTGCTCGATGGCCGCTCACTCGACAAGCCCCAGACGCTGCGGCTCGGCGCGCTGCAGTTCGACGTGTCGCTGCGGCCGGGCAACCCCGGGAAGCCGGGCCGCGACCTGCCCGTCATCGACCGCCTCCACATCACGCTCGGGCCTTCAGAGGTGGCCGCGATTCTGGGTGCCCCGATCTCGCCGGCGATCGAAGACAGCGCGCAGTACCGGCTCGCGTACGAGCACCTCGCGACGACGCTCGACGAGCAGCTCGTGCCGCAGGCCATTCGTGCGGTGAAGGGTGACACGACCGCGGTGCGCGAGGCGGTCGAGCGCCGCCTGACCGAGCGCGGCGAAGACGTCGCGGTCGCGCGCAAGCACGCAGGCGGCCTGAAGGCGTGGCTCGCCGAGCCGGTCTCGTTCGACGAGGTGCAGGGCAACCTGCTCGAGCTGGCGCAGGTCGGCGACCCCGAGGTGGCGCGGGCGGTGCGGGCGGCGGTTCGCTCGTTTGCGGCAGACTCCGAGCAGGCGGGCGCGGCGACGATGGCGGCGATCGGTGCTCAGGCGAAGGCGCTGCAGGGCGCGCTGTCGAGCGCGGCGAACGTCATCGACCCGTCGGCGAAGCTGACGCGCGCCGACATCAAGATCATCAACCGCGTGCTCGAGCAGCCCGAGACGATGTTCACGCGCTTCGGCGAGGTGATGACCGCGCTCTCGCACCTGCCGAGCGACGACGCGCAGGTCGAGCAGATCAAGCAGCAGCTGTCGAAGGCGCTGCCCGACGTGGCGAACGAATACCGCGCGTACGTGAAGGCCACGTTCGTCGAGCGCATGGCGCGGGCCGACGAGCTTGCGCCCATCGATGCGCTGGCGGCCGAGGCGGCGAAAGTTCGGCCGGCGGCGTTTCAGCAGATCAGCGCCGCGCTCGGGGCGCTGTAGACCTCACCGCAGCTCGGGGTCGTACGGCGTGCCCAGCGCGGCTGGCGCCTGCCCCGCGCCTTTCTTCTGTGCGGCCAGCAACGCCAGCGTGAGCAGGTAGGGCAGCGCCATCAAAAACCCCTGCGGCACCACCTCGAGCACGCCGGGCGCCGACGACGTCAGCCCGATGCGCAGCGCGCTGCCGAACGAGAAGAACAGCGCGGCCCCAGCGGCGCCCAGCGGCGTCCACCTGCCGAACACCATCGCCGCCACCGCCATGAAGCCGAGCCCCGACGGCATGTGGTGCTCGAAGCGATCGAGCACCGCGACCGAGAGCGTCGCGCCGCCCAGCCCTGCCAGAAGGCCGCTGCACACCACGGCGAGGTACCTGAGCCGCGACACCGACACGCCCATCGCCGCCACGGCCTGCGGCTTCTCGCCCGCCGCGCGCAGCCGCAGCCCGAAGCGCGTGCGCTGAATCACCCCGTGCAGCGCGAACGGAGCGGCCAGCGCCAGCACCGTCAGCGCCGTGAACCCGCCGATGAACGGCACGCCGGTCAGGTACCGATCGAGCTGCGCGATCGACGGCGTGCCGTTCGGCGAGAACCTCGCCTCGAGCACGAACGTGCCGAGCGCCAGCATCACCAGGTTGATCGCCATGCCGCTCACGACCTGGTCGGCCCGCCAGCGAATGCACAGCCACGCGTGCAGCAGCGCGAGCGTCGCCCCCGCCAGCATGCCCACCACTACACCCGCCGGCGTCGGCATCACCAGCGCGGCCACCGCTGCCGCGAACGCGCCCGCCCGCATCATGCCCTCGATGCCGACGTTCACGACGCCCGCGCGCTCAGAGATGACCGCGCCCAGCGCCGCGAACACGAGCGCCGGCGCCGCCTCGAGCGTGCTCTTCAGCAGCGCGTCGAGCACCTGCAGCATCAGGTCACCCCCCCGGCCGCCGGCTTCTTCGCGACGAGCCTTTCCCAGAACAGCTTTGCGGCGACCAGCAGCAGCGCGAGGCCCTGAATCAGCTCGGGGAAGCTCTTGTGCACGCCGAACAGCTGCATGTGGGTGCCGCCGGCGCGCAGCGCTCCGAAGACGAGCGCCGTGCCGAGCGCTCCGAGCGGGTGGCCCTGGCCGATGAGCGCGATCGCGATGCCGTCGAAGCCGTACGGCGACGCCAGCGTCGCCGGGTACTTCAGCTCGGTGCCGAGAATCAGCGTGCCGCCTGCGAGCCCCGCCAGCGCGCCGCTCACCGCCATCGCCTGCAGCACCCGCCGCGCGACCGGCACGCCCGCCGCCTCGGCCGCCTTCGGCGCGAGCCCCACCGCCCGCGACTCGAAGCCGGCCCTCGTTCGCTGCATCCACACCGTCACCGCCACCGCGAGCGCGACCGCGATGAAGAAGCCGAGGTTGAGCCGCGAGTAGTCGGCGACGAGGCGCGGCAGCTCGGCCGTCGCGTGAATCTGCGCCGTGCCCGACAGCGAGTTCGTGCCGCTCGCCGTCGCTTTGAGGGGACCGACGACGAGCCAGTTCTCGACGAGCGACACCGCGACCCAGTTCAGCATGATGGTCGAGATGACCTCGTGCACGCCGCGCCACAGCTTCAACCCGGTGGCGAGCAGCGCCCAGCACGAGCCGAGCAGGGCCGCGGCGAGCAGCGCGAGCGTCACGTGCAGCGGCGACGGCAGCTGCAGCTGCGCGCCGATGAAGGCGGCGGCGAGCGCGCCGACCACCATCTGCCCCTGCGCGCCGATGTTGAAGAGCCCGACCCGAAACGCGACGGCCACCGACAGGCCGGTGAGCGTGAGCAGCGCCGCCTTCGTGCCAGCCTCGCCGATGGGGCGCAGCACGGTCGACGGGTTGCCGGTCTCGAAGTAGCGCGGCCAGTCGCCGACGGCGCCCTGCAGCATCGCGAGGTACGCGCTCGCGGCCTGGCCCAGGTCGCCGAGCGTGAACGCGGCGGCGATGAACGAGACGAGCAGGGCGATGAGCACCGAGAGCACCGACGGCAGGGCGCGGCGCATCACGCCTCTGCCCCCAGCATGCGGCGGCCGAGCTCGAGCTCGTCGCATGCGGCGCGCGCGAACGTGCCGTTCAGCCGGCCCTCGAACATCACGACCACGCGGTCGGCGAGCGCGAGCAGCTCTTCGAGGTCGAGCGAGACGAGCAGCACGGCGCAGCCCGCGGCGGCCTCGGCGCGCAGCTTCGCGCGCACCGCGTTGACGGCGGCGATGTCGAGCCCGCGCGTCGGCTGCACCACCACGAGCAGCTTCGGCTTTGCGTCGAGCTCGCGGCCGACGACGAGCTTCTGCTGGTTGCCGCCCGAGAGGCTGCCGGCGCGGGCGAGCGGGTCTAGAGGCCGAACGTCGTTCGTTTCGAGCAGCTTCGTGGTGCGCTCGCGGCGGCCGGCGAAGTCGATGAACGGCCCGCGCGCGAACGGCGCCACGTGCTGCCGGCCGAGCGCCACGTTCTCTTCGACCGTCATGTCGCCGACGATGGCGCGGCGCAGCCGGTCTTCGGGAATGTGCGCCACGCCGCTCGCGCGCGCCTGCGCCGGCGTGAGCTTCTTCCAGTGCGTCGCGCCGAGCTTCAGCACGCCGTGCGTGAAGGGCCTCAAGCCCGTCACGACCTCGGCGAGCTCGCGCTGGCCGTTGCCGTCGACCCCGGCGATGCCGAGAATTTCGCCCTTTCGCACGTCGAGCGAGATGTCGTTCAGGCCGGGCGCGCTGACGTGCTCGAGGGTGAGAAAGGCGTCGCCCGTGGCCGCCAGCGCCGCGGCCGGTACGTCGTTCGTCACGTTCTCGCCGACCATCAACGCCGCGAGCTGGTCGGGCGAGGTCTCGGCCGGAGTCACCTCGGCGACCTTCTTGCCCCGCCGCAGCACCGCGATGCGCGTCGCGAACGCGAGCACGTCTTTCAGCTTGTGGGTGATGAGCACGACGGTGGCGCCGCCCTCAGAGAGCTGGCGGGTGATGCGAAAGAGGTCTTCGGTCTCTTGCGGCGTGAGCACCGCGGTCGGCTCGTCGAGAATGATGGTCTTGGCGCCGCGCCGCAGCGCCTTCACGATCTCGACCTTCTGCTGCGAGCCGACGGTGAGCCGGTCGACGCGCTCGCGCGGGTCGAGCGTGAACTCGAGCCGCTTGCAGGTCTCGTCGACGACGCGCACCGCGGCTTCGAGGTCGAGCAGGCCGCCCCGCGTCGGCTCGTCGCCGAGCACGACGTTCTCGGCCACCGTCAGGTTCGGCACGAGCGTGAAGTGCTGGTGCACCATGCCGACCCCGCGCGCGATGGCGTCTTGCGGCGAACGAATGCGCGCGACCGCGCCGTCGAACGCGAGCTCGCCCGAGTCTTGATGGTACAGCCCGTACAGCACGTTCATCAGCGACGACTTGCCGGCGCCGTTTTCGCCGATGAGGCCGAGCCGTTCGCCCGGCGCGAGGTCGAGCGACACGTCGTCGAGCGCGAGCGCAGCCCCGAAGCGCTTCGTGATGTGTCGCAGGGAAATCAGCGCGCGGCAGTATGGCGTGCGACGCGTGATGCCGCGAGAGATACGAGCATCGAGGGCAGGGCGCAGAGCAGCGTGATCGGCGCGAAGAGCGGCTCGCCCACGGCGAGCACCGTGAGCAGGGCGAAGGCCGGGCCGAGCACGCCGGCCCAGACGACCACCGCCACCGACGCAGCGTCG
>JAEUJP010000937.1 GCA_016793725.1 Myxococcaceae bacterium
TGCCGCGACAGCGTCATCGCCACCAGCAGCGGGCCGATGGCGAGCGCGAGCAGCACGGCCCCGCCCCAGTCGACCTTCGGCGCGACGGTCTGTGGGCGAAGCAGCGGCGGCATGCGCGTGATGATGAAGAACAGGGCGAGCGCGCCGACCGGCAGGTTGATGAAGAACACCCAGTGCCAGCCGAGGTGGTGCGTGATGAACCCGCCGAGCAGCGGGCCGACGAGCGACGAGAGCCCGAAGACGCCGCCGAAGATGCCGCTGTACTTGCCGCGCTCGGCGGGCGCGAACATGTCGGCGACCACGGCGAACGCGGTGGTGAACAGCGCGGCCGAGCCGGCGCCCTGCAGGCCGCGGGCGGCGATGAGCTGGCCGGTGGTCTGCGAGAGGCCGCACAAGACCGAGGCGACGAGGAACAGCGCGATGCCGCCGATGACGACCTTCTTGCGGCCGTAGAGGTCAGACAGCTTGCCCCAGACCGGCACGAGCAGGGTCGAGGCGAGCATGTACGCCGTCGTGATCCACACGTAGAGCGACGGAGGAATCTGCAGCTTCTCGACGATGGTCGGCGCGGCGGTCGCGACCACGGTCTGGTCGAGGGCAGCGAGCAGCAGGCCCAGGAGCGTGCCCACGAAGGTGAAGACTTTCTGCGAGCGCGTGAGCTCCATGACCGCGGCCCGTTCTGTAGTAGAGACCCACGCCCATGGCCAACGCTCCGAAGAAGACGGGTGCCCGACCGCCGCCTCCGCTCGACAAGGGCCACGGCGGTGACGAGCACCGGCAGTTTCCGCGAGCGAAGATGGCCGTGCCGTTTCGCCTGTGGATGGGTGAGGGCCAAGACCGGCGGTTTTCGGCCTCGCTCACCAGCGTGAACATCTCGGTGAGCGGCGCGTTTCTCGAGTCGACGTTCTTCTTGCCCGTCGGCAAGAAGCTCTCGTGCAGCTTCGAGCTCGACCCCGAAGAAGACCCGGTGCTCGCCGAGGGTGAGATCGTGCGGCAAGAGCAGCCGAACTCGCGCGGCGAGGGCCGCAGCGGCTTCGCCCTGCGCTTCACCGAGTTCTTCTCGCAGAGCGAAGTGACGCTCGCCAAGCTGTTCCTCGGTGAGAAGCTGCGCGACTTCGCCGAGGGCTACCTCTCGAGCAAGCGCGCCCGCTCGCTCAACAACGAGCTCGACCGCTGCGTCGACGCCCTCGCCGCGTGGGAGCTCAAGAAGGTCACGAGCCCCGGCGACGCGTGGGACCTTCACGCCGCCCAGAAGTGAGCCCCGGCGAGCGCGAGGGGCGGGCACAGGTCGTCGAGGCACCGGCCGGCTCGGGCGCCCAGAAACCGCACGAGCGGCTGCCGCAGCTCGTCGCGCTCGCAGCGGGCGAGCGCAACCTTCAAGCGCAGAGCCGGCTCACCACCGACATCGTCGAGACGCTCATCGCCATGCGCGCGCCCGGCGACGAGGCGGCCGAGGCCCGCGTGCTCATCGCCCACCTCGACGCAAAAGAGCTGCGCCACCTCGTCGACGAGAAGGGCCGGCGCGCGCACACCGAGGCCGTCGCCACGCTGCTGTCGCTCGGCTTCCCCCATGCGCTGCAGGTGAGCCCCGAAGACCTCGACACGTACCGCGGCACCGACACGCTCGGCGGCGCGATGCTGTACCGCATGCGCCTGCGCCGCGCCGCGGGCTGGCTCACGCTGGCGACGTACGCGGCGACGGTGGGCGGTTGGCTCGCGATGGGCCAGCCGGGCGGCCTGTTCTGGGTGTCGGGCACCGCGGCGCTCGGCGCCATCGGCGGCGGCATGCTGCTCGGCTCGAAGCCCCACGAAGACGTAGGGCTGCCCAGCGCGGCAATCTTCTTGAGCGGCGCGGGCGCGCTGGTCGGCTGCACCAGCTGGTTTCCGCTGCTCGGTACGACGGCGCTCGCCTTCGTCGCGAGCGCGGTAGCGCGCCGAGGCTCGGCGAACCCGGCCGACGGCGACTGATTACTTCTTCGCGGCTTCGGCGGCCTTCGGGGCCTTGCCCTTCTTGATTTCGGCGCCTTCGAAGAGCGCCTTGAAGTCGGCCACCTCGGGCTGCTTCTTCGCCTTGAGCACCTCGTTCACGGCCTTGAACAGCTTGCTGCGCACCTTGCGCGGCTGCGACTTGCCGGCGACGGCGGCCTCGACCTGGTGCAGCGAGATGCCGCGACCGGCGGTCGGCTTGGCGAGGTTGAGCTCGGCGTACTTCTTGTCTTTGTTCTCGGCCGAGCGGCGCTTGGCGACGCGGGCGTTGAGCAGCTTGCGGCCATCGTTGCCCCAACGCTCGCGGCTGTTGCTGACGCCGACGAGGTCTTCGGCCTTGATGCCCTTGCTGTCGATGAAGGTCTTGAACGTTCCCATGGGGGTGGCCCTCTACGCTGATCCACGGGCTCAAGGCAACCAGACTTGATCCATCAGCAGGGGCCGTGTAAGAGGCCTCCCCCCTATGGCGAAGATTTCGAAGGTGAACAAGAACGAGCTGCGAAAGGCCCTGGTGACGAAGTACGCCACCCGCCGCCGCGAGCTCAAGGCCATCATCAAGAACCCGGCGACGTCGGTCGACGACCGGGTGGCCGCTCAGGTGAAGCTCGGCAAGCTCCCGAAAGACTCGAACCCCATTCGCGTCGTGCAGCGCTGCATGGTGACGGGCCGCCCGCGCGGCAACCTCCGTTACTTCCAGCTGTGCCGCATCACGTTCCGCGAGAAGGCGCTCAAGGGCGAGCTCACGGGCGTCGTGAAGTCGAGCTGGTAAGGAAAGAACGAACATGTCCCGCGTCTGCCAAGTCACTGGAAAGCGTCCGCTGGTCGGCAACAACGTCAGCCACGCCAACAACAAGTCGAAGACCCGCAGCAAGCCGAACCTGCAGTACCACCGCTTCTTCGTGCCCACGATGAAGCGATGGATCCGCATTCGTGTCTCTGCCCACGGCCTGCGCATCATCAACCGCCGCGGCATCGACGCCGTCGCGGCCGAGCTGCGCGCCAACGGCGAGCTGTAGAACTTCTCAGGTCAGCCGGGGGAAGACCTCCGGCCTGACCATGAACGTCGCGTCGGGGAGCTTCGCCCCCTTCCACGCGAGGCACCGCTTCATCACGAAGTCGAACAGCAGCGGGTCGTGCTGGTCGATCTCGTTGAGCAGCTCCCGCTGCTCCGGCGTGATGAAGCCCTCGGCCTCGACCTTTCGCGTCTGCATCAGCACGTTGATTGCGGGCAGCGGGTAGTCAGACCCGTTCACCATGCGCGCGCGCAAGGCCTCGCTCGACAGCACGTCGCGCAGCGGCCGACCCACCCGGTTCACGATGGTCAGCGCCGAGACCTCACCCCACAGCCTGCCCTGCCACTGCGGCTCGGTCATCAACCGCGCGAAGAGGTCGAAGTTGTCGGTGAACGGCCCGCCTGCGCCCTGGTCCAGGTCGGGGTTCTGGCCGAGGGAGGCACAGTGCGCGACGACGACGGTGACGCCGCGCTCGAGGGGCCGGCGCAGCTTCAGCGGGTTGCCGAGCCGCTGCCGCTCTTCGGCGTGCACGGCCTTCTCTTCGCCCGCGTGCGAGATGAGCGGCACCTTCAGCCGCGCCATCGCGTCGTAGAACGCGTCGCACCGCGGCGAGGCCGGGTCGATGTTCATCGCGTTCGGCAGCCACTTCACGGCCACGCAGCCGCCTTCGACCGCCTGCTCGAGCGCCTCGACGGCGTCGGCGCGGTACGGGTGCACGCTCGCGCACGGCACGAAGTAGTCGGGGTGCCGCTTCGCGAGCGCCTGCACGTACGCGTTCGGGGTGTGAAACTCGCTCTCGTCGGGCTGAGGCCTGCCGGCGTCGTCGTGCAGCTCGTCGAACGCGAAGATGAGCGCGCGGCCGTGCGGCGTCTGCCGCGCCAGGTAGCCCGCGAGCTGGTCGACGTACTGTACGTCGCACTGCTCGAGGTCGGTGATGCCCGCCGCCTGCTCGTAGACCGTGAACTTGAGGTACTCGAGCGGGCTCGCGACTGACGTGAGGCGCTTGCCGACGTAGCAGCCGGTGCCGCCCGCGCCCGTGCCGAGCATGTGCACGTGGGTGTCGAGCACGCGCTTCGGGTCGAGGCCCGCCCAGGCTTCGTCGATGAGCTTCTGGGCGGAGGGCGAGAGTGGGCCGCTCGGCTTGCTGGCGCGCGCGAGGCGCGAATGCCCGAGGCGCAGCGACGAGAACAGCGTCACGCCGCCGACGATGAAGATGAGCCTTCGGCGGGTGATGAGCTTCGGCATCGAGTGCTTGCGCACGATGCCACGGAAACCGTTTGCTGTGGCCCGGCATGGAGCCCATCACCCTCGTCACCGACGCCCGCCCGTTCGCCGCCGACGTTCAGGCCGAGCTGAAGCCGCTGTTCGAGGCGTTTTCGGCGCGGGGCGTGACGGTGCAGACCCGCGCGTGGGACGACCCGACCGTCGACTGGGCCGCGGCCGGGCTCTCGGTGCTGCGCACGCCGTGGAACTACCACCGCCACGTGCGCGAGTTCGTGGCCTGGGCGAAGCGGGTGCCGCGGCTGCTCAACCCCGCTTCGGTCGTCGAGTGGAACGCGACGAAGACGTACCTGCGCGAGCTGGGCGCGCGCGGGGTGCCGGTGACCGAGACCGAGTGGCTGACCGGTGAGGTTCAGCTCGACGAGGTGCTCGAGCGGCGCGGCTGGGCGGAAGCCGTGCTGAAGCCGTCGGTGTCGGCGGGCTCGTTTCGCACGAAGCGGTTTCGGCGGGGTTCGGCGCCTCAGGCGCTGCTGACCGAAATCTTGCGCGAGTGCACCGCAATGCTGCAGCCGTACCTGGCGTCGGTCGAGACGAGCGGCGAGCGCAGCCTGGTGTTCTTCGGCGGTGAGCTGTCGCATGCCGTGAAGCGGCACCCGCCGCTGCAGACGGGGCTTCATGGCGGCACGCCGGTCTCGGCTGCCTCCGACGAACTCGAGGTCGCGAGGGCCGCGCTGGCGACGCAGCCTGAGCTGCTCTACGCGCGCGTCGATGTGGCGCGCGATGCCGGCGGCGGGGTTCGGCTGATGGAGCTCGAGCTCATCGAGCCGTCGCTTTTTCTCGAGACGGCCGCGGGCTCGGCCGACCGGTTCGTCGAGGCCGTGCTGAAACGCGCTGGCGCTTGAGGCGTGGCCTCCGGCCTGCTGCGAGGGTCGACCTTCTCGGACGATCTCGAGTTGCGGCGCGCGCTCGCGGCCTGATGCGCTGTGGCGGCTCGTCGCGCCGGCGCACTGGCCAGCGTAGAGACGGCGGCGTTCTGCCTCGCCAGTCGCCAGCACGACTGCGCATCGTTCGCGGAGCATCGCGCCTCCGGCGCGGAAACGGGAGCGCTGCGACCCGAAGTGGCGACGCCACGGACTTTTGTACAGTCTTCGCGGGTCCGACCTTCGTTTGTGGACGACGGACAGTCGTCCGCCCGGACAACAGTCCGTCGACCGGAACCGAGGGTCGGGGCGGCGAAGACTGTACGAGTGTCTTTTTTTCGACGAGCTACTCGGCGCGAGCGCCCTGCGCGTCGAGCTGCGCGCGCACGGCGGCCTCGGCGTTCACCCAGTCTTGAAAGGGCGAGCCGTTCTGGAAGTTGCGGTGCGTGGCGAGCCGGTAGGCCTCGCGGCGAACGAGCTCGGTGAGCTCGGCGCGGGTCACGAGACGCGGGGTCGCGGCCTCAGCCGTCGCAGCGACGGGCGTCGTGGCGAGCACCTGGGCTCCGGCGGCGACGGCGCGGGCCGGCTTCGCCTTCTTCGCAGTGGGGCGGCGAGCGGGCTGCTTCGGGGTCTTCGTCGTCTTCGTGGTCTTCGGTCGAGTCATGGGGGGCCCGCATCAATCATGCGCAGGGGCTTCGAGTCAAAGCGATGCCCGGAAAACACCGACGCCGCGGCCCGCTCGTGAAAGCGGTGCCGCGGCGCGCGGAGCTCAGAACCTCGAACGCTCGTTTACGGAGGGCAGATGCCGACGTTCTGCGGCAGCGCTGGCGTCGTCACCGAGCAGGCCCCCGCGCCGCAGTTCGGCATACCGCCGTCGAGGTTGCACATCTTGAAGCACTGGTTGCTCACGCACAGGTTGCCTTTCGCGCAGGCGAAAGGGTTCGTCATGGACGGGCATGCAGCACCCGCCATCAGAGTGCCGCCGTCGAGGCAAACCGCGCCGTTGGCGCCGCCCGAGGGGAAGCACTGCGAATCAGGGTTCGCGCAGTTCTGAGCGTTGATGCTGCACTCGTTCACTTCGCCGACGCAGATCGGCCACAGGTCGGGCGTCGGCCCTGAGACCTGGCCCGCGAGCCCCTGGCAAATCTGGCCCGCGCCGCAGCTCGCCGCGTTGCCGAGCTCGCAGAACTTGCGACAGGTCGGAGCGGGCGCGCCCTGCTGGCCGATGCAGATGAGGCCGACACCGCATTGCGTCTCCATCATGCAGGTCTGACCGTCGATGAACGTGCCCGCGTCGACGCACTGGCGCGTCGGGCCAGCGCCCGAGTTGAAGTAGGTGCACTTCTGGCCTGCCACCGGGCAGTCTTGGTTGAACGGGTCGCAGCCCAGCCGGCACTTGCCCGCGAGGCTCGAGCCGCTGATCAGCACGCACACCCGGCCGGCAGGGCAGTTCGGGTTCGTCTGCAGGTTGCAGTCAGGGTCCGCGCCGCTGCCACCCGCCATGCCGCCGCTGCCGCCCGCCGTCGCCGTACCGCCCCCCGTCGCGCCCGCACCACCCGCGCGCCCACCACCCGTCGCGCCCGCGCCGCCCGCGTTCGCCGTGCCGCCGCCGGTCGCCGCCGTGCCGCCGCCCGTCGCTGCGCTGCCGCCGCCCGTCGCCGCGCTGCCGCCGCCCGTCGCGCCGCCCATCACGCAGACCTTGCTCGCCGAGCACGTCTGACCCGTCGGGCACGCCACGCACGAGACCCCGTTCGTGCCGCACGCCTCGGGCACGTTGCCCGAGACGCACGTACCCGTGCCGTCGATGCACCCGTTGGGACACTTGTTGCCACCTGCACACTGCGTCAGCACCACCGCCGCGCCAGCGACCGCGGCCACCAGAAGAACTCTTCGGAGCATGTTTGTTTTTCCTCGAACCGTTTGAACCGAACTGCCCGGCCTGTGCCGCGCCGAATACACCCTCGCTGCGCGCACGTCGAGCAATCGCGTCAGTCGAAACCCGCCGGCGCCGCCAACACCGCTGCCAGATTCCTGGCAGTGAGCCAGCGCTCCGCCGCGCCCGCCGCGAGCACGTCGCGCGGCGCGCACCACAGCTGCAGCATGTCTTCCCACTCGCCCAGCACCGCGCACGGGCACGCCTCGGGCTGCAGCCGGCACAGGTCGTTCAGGTTGTGCACGAGGCCCTCGACGCCCAGCACCTCCCACTTCTCGACCGAGCCGTCGTGCAGCCGCACGTCGAGCCGCGTGGCGCCGGGCTCGAGCCCCACTCGCACGTCGAGCAGGCGAAGGCCCGCGAGCTCCATCGCGTGGATCAGCGGCGAGAACACCTCGTCGGGCGTCACGTCGAGCGCCACCGACAAGCCGCCGCGCAGCCGCCCCGCGTCGCAGAGCTTCAGCAGCGTGCGCGGCTTCTTCTTCGCGGCCCGCCCCTTCAGCTGACCCAGCGCTTTGAGGCGCGTCTCGAGCACGCCGCCGTGCTTATCATCGGCCGCGTGCCCCCCAACGTCGTCTATCGCGACGGCATCGCCCCCACCGTCGAGGGCGTGCGCTCACGCCTCACCCCGCAGCTCTACGAGCGCATGCGCACCGAGGCCGGCTACGACGACGCCGTCGCGAAGCGCGAGTACCCGCAGTCGGCGTTCGACGGCGTCGTCAAAATCATCGCCGCCGAGCTGTTCGGCAACGACCTCGACGAGGGCACTTTTCAGCTCGGCCTGCAGGTGATGATGCGCTACCGCGACTCGGTCGTCGGCAAGGCCATCTTCCCCATCATTCGCTTTTTCGGGCCCATGCGCTTCTTGAAGCGCGTGCCTTCGTTCTTCCGCCAGGTGAACAACTACGCCGAGGTGAAGGTCGTCGTCGAAAACAAGTCGACCTTCACCATGGAGCACAACGAGGTCGGCTCGGTGCCCCACTACTTTCGTGGCGTCATGCACGGCTCGGCCGCCGTCGTCGGCCTGCAGCAGCCGAAGTGCGAGCTGCTCGCGTACGACGGCCACCGCGGCACGTATCGGATCAGCTGGGTCGAGCGGTGAAGGTCGCACGCACCGCTGCGCTGCTCACGCTCATCGGCGCCACCGTCGGCCCCTGCCTCGACGCCCTGCACACGTACAGCGGAGCGACCTGGTACGCCGCCCCGCAGCTCTTCAGGAGCGTGTGGTGGTGCCCGCCGCTGTTCGCGTTCGCCGGCCTCAGCATCGGCCTGCCGCGCGTGCTCATCGACCTGAAGCTCGACGGCAAGCTCGCGCCCATCAGCGGCGCAGCGGTCGCGTACAAGATGACGCTGTTCTTCGTCGGCTACGCGCTGAGCGGGTTTCTACCGGCCGCGTGGTGGGTGAAGGCGCTCGTGCTCGTCGCGCTCTTCATCGCCGCGCTGTGGCCCAACGACACGCGCGGCGCCTGGCTCGGGGCCGCGGGCGCCGCGCTCGGAGGCTGGCTCGTCGAGTGGCAGCTCACCACCCACGGCCTCTTCTTTCACCGAGACACGCAGCTCGCCGGAGTCGCCGGGTGGCTGCCCGCGCTCTACGCGCTCGCCGCGGTGGCGGTGGGCGCGCTCGCGCGGTGGCTCGTCACTTCATCGCCATCACGTTCAGCTTCTTCAGCTTCTCGTACTGAGCCAGCACCTTCGGCGCATAGCCATTGAGCGGGCTCTTGCCGCGCACGAGCGAGTTGTCGACCGGGCCCGGCCCGCGGTTGTACGCGGTGAGGGCGAGCTCGAGGTCGCCGTACATCTCGAGGTAGAAGCCGAGCACCTGCAAGCCGTACTTGATGTTCGTGTCGGGGTCGTAGAGGTCGCCGTTGATGGCGAGCACCCGCTTCCAGTGCGGCATCACCTGCATCAGGCCGATGGCGCCGACCGACGAGACGGCGCGCGGGTTGAACGCGCTCTCTTCGGTCATGATGGCGAGCACCAGGTTCGGGTCGCGGCCGTACATCTGCGCGTTCTTGTGAACCAGCGTCGCGATGTTGCGCGCGTTTTCGGGGTCGATGTGCGGCCGCAGCAGCAGAATCTTGAGAAAGAGCACGTCTTCGCTCGTGTTGCTCGCCACCGTCTGCCGCAGGTTCATCATCTCGGTGCGGAGCAACGCCGTCTGCTCGGCCAGCGCGTCGACCTTCTGCCGCGTCATCTCGTTCTGCTGCCGCTGGAGCTCGAGGCCCGCCTGGTTCGACTCGAGCCGGCGGCCAATCATGAGGCCGGCCGCGAGCCCCATGGCCAGCAGCACGAGCTGGAGGAACACCGACACCATCGCCCAGCGGGCGGGGCTTGCCGCGGGGCCCGCGACGAGGCCCGCCGGGGCGGTGTCTGCCAGTGCTGCTGATTCTTGTGCGCGCTCCATCAACATGCTCCCTCCAGAACGGCCCTCGGCCGCGATTCGATGTTGCTGGCTGTATCGGGGTCAAGTTGGGCTTTCATGCCATTCTGTTTCGAAATGAATTCAATTGGTTGAGGTTACGAAGTCGGATCATCGAAGCCTGTCACACCGCGTCACGTGTTCAGGTGCGCCGCCCGTGGGGGAAGGTGGTATGGGCGCGCGCATGCGCCTCCTGGTTCTTCCGCTGCTTCTGGGCTCTGCGGTCGCGTCGGCCTCCGGCTTCTACCTGAGTGAAAACGGCTCGAAGGCGCTGCTGATGGGCGGGGCGTTCGCGGGGCAGGCCGATGACCTGTCGGCGATTCAGCACAACCCGGCGGGCCTGGCGCAGCTGACGGGCTTCAACTTCCTGCTCGACGGGCAGCTCGTCTTCCACGACATCAACTACCAGCGGTACGACCCGGGGTTCGACCCGGCGAGCCCGCCGAACGCGTTGGCGAACGGGGTGCAGAACACGGGCGGCCCCTTCGTCGTACCGATGTTGGGGGCGGGGTTCGGCTTCAGGCTGCTCGACCGCACGTTCTTCGTGGGCGCAGGCGTCTACGGGCCGCCGGCCGACGGGCACTACCAGTTCCCCACGCCGAACTACGAGACCGACGCGATGGGGAGGCCGGTCGAGAACGCGCGCAAGTTCGCGCCGCAGCGCTACTCGCTGGTCTCGAACACCATCTATGTCGTCTACCCGAGCCTGTCGCTCGCGGCCGAGGTGATACCGAAGCGGTTCTCGTTGGGCGTGTCGCTGCAGCCGGTCATCGCGTCGTTTCAGTTCGCGCAGTCGGTGACGAGCATCAACATCTTGGGCATCACGCCGTCGACGCAGGCACAAGAAGACCCGGCGTACGACTCACTCGTGAGGGTGAACCTGCCGCTGCAGTACGTGCAGTTCACCGGCGTCTTCGGTGCGATGGTGAAGGCGACCGACTGGCTGCAGTTCGGCGTCTCGTTTCGGCCGCAGGTCATGATCAACGCACGGGGCACGCTCGAGATCGAGCCGGGCCCGTTCGCGCGGCAGGTCGCGACGGTGCAGGGCAACCAGACGTCGCTCTCGCTCATGCTGCCGGCCGAGCTGAAGGTCGGCGTGCACGTGCAGCCGCTCGCGAAGCTCGGCATCAACTTCGACTTCATCTACCAGGGCTGGCAGTCGGTGCAGGAAATCGTGCTGCACCCCGAAGACGTCACGCTGACGCTGATGGGCAACACCGAGAAGGTGCAGCCGTTCAAGATTCAGAAGCGGTGGAAGGCGGCGTACAACTTCCGCCTCGGCGCTTCGTACGCGGTGTTCCCCTGGCTCTCGCTGTACGCAGGCGGCTGGTACGAGACCGGCGCGATTCCCAACGAGTACATCGGCGTCGACTTTCTGCACTTCGAGCGCTTCGTGCTCACCGGCGGCGTGGGCGTGAAGTTCTTCGGGCTCGAGCTGGTCGTCGGCGCCGCGGGCTCGCCGGCCATGACGTACGCGGTGACGCAGAGCGAGGTGCGCGCGGGCACGACCCAGCCCGAGCCGCCGGGCCCCGTCGTCGGCGCCGGCGTCTACACGTCGGGCCACTACATGGTGACCGCCGGCATTCGGGGGCAGTTCGGCGGGGCGAAGCCGGCGTCGACGCCGGTCGAGCCTGCGCCCACTCCGGCGCCCGCTCCGGTCGAGACGGCACCCGCGGCTGACCCGGCGCCTGCTCCTGCTGCAGCCGAAGAGGCGCCGAAGTCGTGACGGGGGCGCGTTGCCCCTGGGCGACGAAAGAAGAGATGTGGCGGTACCACGACCTCGAGTGGGGCGTGCCGGTTCACGACGACCGGCGGCACTTCGAGTTTCTCGTTCTCGAGGGCGCGCAGGCCGGGCTGTCGTGGTCGACGATTCTGAAGCGCCGCGACGGCTACCGACAGGCGTTCGCGCAGTTCGACCCCGAGAAGGTGGCCCGGTTCGGGGCGCGTGACGTGGCGCGGTGCCTCAAAGACCCGGGCATCATTCGCAACCGGCTGAAGGTCGAGTCGTGCGTGAAGAACGCGCAGGCGTTTCTGGAGGTGCAGGAAGAGCGCGGCACGTTCGACGCGCTCATCTGGGAGCTCGTGGGCGGGAAGACGGTGCTGAACCGGTGGAAGAGCGGCTCGCAGATACCCGCCACCTCGCCCGAGTCCGACGCGGTCTCGAAGGAGCTGAAGCGCCGCGGCTTCACGTTCGTCGGCTCGACCATCATGTACGCGCACCTGCAGGCGTGCGGGCTCGTGAACGACCACCTGGTGAGCTGCCCGCGGTGGAAGGCCGTTCAGAAGCGCTGATCAGGCCTCTTTGAGAACGGCCTCGAGCTTCGCGCGGTCGGCCTCTGCGACGTCTTGGAACTTGAGGCCCAGCTCGAACGAGGCGGGCGTGCCGCTCGCCAGCTCGTCGACCCACACCACCGTCGTGTCGAGCGTGATGCTCTCGCCGTCGGGCAAGAACAGCTCGAGCTCGAGGCGGTCACCCGTCTTGTGCTTGTCGTCGGTGTAGACCCGAATGCCGCCCATCGAGATGTCGCCGACGTCGAGTCGAGGCAGCTCTTGAGACGCAGACATCGAGCGCCCCAGCGGTCGGCAGTACACCGGGGCGTTGAGGCGCTTGTACTTGCGGCGCTCCTGCTGACCGTCGGCCATGGCGTGAGAGTATATCGGCACGCCCGGCCGAGAGGTTCAGGGGCAGCTGTTGCCGCTCTGGTACTGGCGCGACTCGAAGTAGCGAACGCGGGTGCCCCGGCCGAGAATCACACGAATCGGCGTCGAGCCCTGGAGCTGCTCGTAGTGCAGGTGGGCGCCGCGCGAGCCGCCGGTGTTGCCGACCTCGCCGATCTTCTGGCCCATCTGAACGCGCTGGCCGACGCTGACCCCGCGCACGCGGAGGTGCGCGTAGCGGGTGCGGTAGCCGCCCGAGTGCTCGATCTCGACCCAGTTGCCGTAGCTCACGTTGCCCTCGCTCTCGGAGCGCGTCACCCGACCAGCAGCCGACGCGACGACCGCGTCACCCTCGTCGTCGGGCCGGTTCCAGTCGATGGCGGCCTCGGGGCTGTGCCCGTCCCACGTCGTCGCCGTCCACACCTGGCCGCAGCGAAAGGGCATGCGCATGATGGGGCGGCCCGCAACGAGCGCGTCAGAGGTCGACGTGAGGTCATCGTCTTCACCCACGACTTCGGCAGACGGGTTCGGCTCGGGCGCGAGCGCGTGCTCGTCGATCGGGCCACACCCCACCAACACAAACACAGCAAGCAACAGGTTTTGGTTCATGGCGGCGCCGCTGAGCAATGCGCGTACCGGCCTGCGAGTGCGCGAGATTCTTCGTGGTGAAACGCGAACGTTTCGCGCGATTGGCCGGCCGATGATCAGACGCCTGTCCACCCCGAGAGGACGTCACGTTCGCGCGTCGCGACCCTCGCCCGAGAGATGGCTCTCAGTACGAAGAGTCATGCCAACGCAAGCTCGCATCGCCGGCGAAACGGGGGTAGAGCCCCAGGCATGAGCGACGACCGCGACACGTTCCTTCACCGCGTGCTCGAGCCGCCCGCCTACGGCTGGTCGCGCGACGGCAAGTTCTACAAGCCGACGCTGCGCGAGATGTTCGCCCACTGGCGCGACCGCATGAACCTGTTCAAGAGCCGCAAGGCCTGGCTGCCCGTCGCCGGCTGGTTCTGGACCTTGAGCCTCGCGCCGTTCTTGTACCTGTTCGCCACGCAGTACTTCTCGTGGCCGCTGCTCGTCGTCGGCTTTCTGTACTCGATGGTCGCGCTCGGCACCGTGAACATCGTCTGGCTGCACCGCTACGGCTCACACCGCGCGTTCACGTTCACGCACCCGTTCTACGCGTTCATCATTCGCAACCTCACCATTCGGCTCGTGCCCGAAGAGGTGTACCTGGTCTCGCACGCGGTGCACCACGCGATGCCCGAGCAGCCCGGCGACCCGTACAACGCGCTCGGCGGCCGCCTGTACTGCTTCTTCGCGGGCGAGCTGCATCAGCCCATCGCGCGCAACCTCTCGAAGACCGACTACGAGCGCGTCGTGAACATGGTCGCGCACACCGGCGTTCGGCCGAACTCGTACGAGCAGTACCTGAAGTGGGGCTCGGTGTGTCACCCCGCTCGCCTCTACGCACACTTCGCCCTCAACTGGCTGTTCTGGTACGCCGCGTTCTGGGCCATCGGCGGTCACGCGCTCGCGTGCGCCATCTTCGGCATGTCGGGCGTCTGGGCCATCGGCATTCGCGACTTCAACTACGACTCGCACGGCCGCGGCAAAGACCGCCGCGTCGAGGGCAACGACTTCAACCGCGCCGACCTGAGCATCAACCAGTTCTTCGCCGGCACGGTCTCGGGCGAGTGGCACAACAACCACCACATGTACCCGACCGGCGTGCGCTCGGGCTTCTTGTGGTGGCAGCTCGACACCGCGTACGCGCTCATCTTGTTCGTGAAGCTGCTCGGCGGCATCGCGACGATGCGCGACTTCAAGCAGAAGTTCCTCGAGCAGCACTACCAGCCGTACGTGCGGGCGCAGCGCGAGCAGGCGGCGGCTCGGCCGGGCGAAGGCGTCTGAGCTCGGAAGAGCGTCTGGGCTCAGACTGGCTCGAGCTGTCTGACCTGATTCTCGACGTCGGGCTGGGGGTTCGACGGCCCGTCGCCAAAGCGGCGGTGCTCGAGCAGGTCGCGAAGGGCCGCACCGCGTTCGGCGCGCGCGGCATCATCGAGGCGCTGCCCGCGAAGGCCGACGGCACGCTCGACGAGGCGGCGGTCGACGACACGCTCATCGGCGCGCACCTCGAGCTGCAGCGGCTGTCGAGCGAGTTTCGGCAGGGCCCGCGGCTGCGCGAGACGCTCGCGCCCATCTTCGCGTCGCTTCGGGCGGCGGGCTCGAAGACGCTGCGGCTCATCGACCTGGGCTGCGGGGTCGGCTACGCGCTGCGCTGGCTCGCGGCGCACCGGGCGCTGCCCGACGACGTCGAGCTGATCGGGGCCGACTTCAACCCCGCGCTGCTCGGGCTCGCGCGAGCGGCCGCCGAGGCCGAGGGGCTGCCCGTGCGGTTCGTCGAGGCCGATGCGCTGAAGGTGGCGGCCGAAGCGCCGTCGGGGGCGGTCGTGATTTCGACCGGCGCGATTCATCACTTCCGCGGTGAGTCGCTGGCTCGGTTGCTCGAGACGACCTCACGTTCGGCCGCCGCCTGTGTGCACGTGGACATCAAGCCGAGCTGGGTGGCTCCGATGGGGGCGTGGCTGTTTCACCAGGCGCGCATGCGGGTGCCGCTGGCCCGGCACGACGGGCTGGTCTCGGCGCTGCGCGCGCACACGGCTCGCACCCTGCTCGATGCGGCGCGCGCGGCGGCGCCTGCGTGGAGCTTCGGCGTGCTCGATGGGCGCGTGGGGCTCCTGCCCATCGTTCGCATCATGCACTCGCTCGTCGGCGTGCGGGCCGAGCTGGCGGGCGACGTGGAGGCTCGAATGGGTCGCCTCGCGCGGCGGCTGTGGCCTTCGGGCGGGCTCTCTTCGTGAACGACGAGGTGCTCGCCTTCGGGGTCGGCCTGCTCGTCGTGCTCGACGGCGGCTTCGCGGGCTACCGCGCGCGGGCCGGGCGCTTCGCGCGCATTCGGCGGCTGGGGCACGACCTGCGCGCGGTCGCCCGCGGAGGCTTCATCGGCCTCTTCACGTTTGCGATCGCGGTCTCGCTCGCGCTCGCGCTGTCGGGCGGCGCGCTGTTCGACGTGTCGTCGCGCGAGGCGGCGGCGCGCATTCTGTGGGTCGCGGGCGGCTACGCGGTGCTCGTCATCGCGGCGTTCGTGCCGTTCTTGACCGGCTCGCCCGACCTGCGCTCGCTGACGACGGTGGTGGTGTTCGGCCCGCTGACGCTGCTGCGGCCGGCGCTCATCATCGGCGCGTGCGTGTACGCGGCGTGGGGTCAGAGCGGGCGCGTGATGGCGGCGGTCGCGGTCGGCGGAGCGCTGGTGCTGATGCAAGACGCGGTGCTCGACCGGCTGGCCCGGCGTGAGCCACGCCTGTAAGGTCGGCCCGCATGCGTCAGCTCTCTGCGGCACTGGTCGCGCTCGTGGTGGTGGCGTGCCACGGCCAGGACGAATCGAAGAAGCGCACCCTCGACAAGCTCGAGAAGTCGAAGCAAGACAAGGCCGAGAAGCAGAAGAAAGACGCTGACGCCGATGCGAAGCGGTTCGCTCCGAAAGAGAGCGAGGCGGTGAAGCTGGGCTCGCCGTGGGACGACGGCAAGCTCATCACGAGCGACGGGCCGTGCCCCGAGGGCATCTGGGCGCTGTTCAAGGGTGACGCGCCGGGCGCAGACAAGGCCGAGAAGAAGGCGAACGAGGCGAAGCGGGCCGACCTGGTGCAAGACCTGAAGGCGCAGACGTTCATGGTGAAGCTGCGCTCCGACGGGGTGAAGCTGAAAGACTTCGATGCGCCGAAGGGCGAGTTCCCGCTCGAGGTGAACGGCAGCATCGAGTGCACCGACAGCTTCGGGCACGTGGCGCTCGCGTGGACGGCGGCGAAGGCGGGCAACCCGGGCAACTCGGCGGCGAAGCAGGACGCCGAGATTACGCAGAACTATTGGCTCGCGCCGCCCGTCACGTTCGCGATACCGATGAAGTCGATGTCGGAGGCGAAGGAGTGGGCGAACGCGAACCGCATCGGGCTGTCGGCGCGGGTGGTGTTCAAGCTCGGCAAGGTCGAGGTCGACAAGAAGCTGCACAAGGTGGCGAAGGTGACCGAGAAGGCGGCGGGCGAGACCATCAGCATCGGCGGCGGCACCGAAGACTGGGGTGCGGGCCGGCTGGTGCGGGTCGAGCTGGTGGGCCTCAGGGTCGCGACGGAAAAAGAGACGAAGCAGATCTTCGAGAAGAAGGGTGACGGCTCATGATGAAAGACGCTTCATGATGAAAGACGCTTCATGATGAAAGACCTGGACACGAAGCGCACCTGCGACCTGCTCTCGCGCATCATGGAGTTCGAGCTCGCCGGCGTCGTGCGTTACACGCACTACTCGCTGATGGTCGCGGGGCCGAACCGCATTCCCATCGTCGCGTTCATGAAGGCGCAGGCGGGTGAGTCGCTCCTGCACGCGCAGCAGGCCGGCGAAATTCTGACCGGCCTCGGCGGGCACCCGACCGTTCGCATCGCGCCCATCAAAGAGAGCTTCAAGCACACGATGCGCGACATTCTCGAAGAGAGTCAGAGCCACGAGCAAGAAGCGCTCGACCTCTACAAGGCGCTGTTGCACGCGGTCGAAGACCGCAGCGTCTACCTCGAGGAGTTCGCCCGCACGCAGATTGGGCAGGAAGAGCTGCACGGCCTCGAGCTGCGCAAGATGTTGCGAGACATCGGCGTCGAGCACGAGTCAGCGCACCACCCCGTGCCCGCGCCGAAGCCCACCGCGGGCAAGCCGCTGCCGAAGGGCGTCACGTCGATTTCATCGGCGCGCAAGAAGCGCTGACTGGAAGGGCCCACAGCTCTGCGATGAGCGGGCCCGGACAGCCAACGCGAGCGCCTTCGACTCCGCGCCATTCGACTCCGCGCCATTCGACTCCGCGTCATTCGACTCCGCGCCATTCGACTCCGCGCCTTCGGCGCTCCGCTCAGGCCGAGCGGAGGCTCAACTGAAGGCGCTCTTCACCTCGGGCTTCGTGAGCGTGATGATCGCCCAGATGCCGATGGGTATGCCGATGCAGCAGCAGCAGTTCGAGCCGCACGGCAACATGGCGACGATGCAGGCCGCCAGCGCGACGGGCCAGTTCTTCAGCGCGCGCATCTGCAGGCCGCCGAAGATGACGAGGCCGGTGAACGCCAGGCCGACGATGCTCTGAAACACGCCCGAGCCCCGCGACGAGCCCTGCGCGGCCAGCATCTCTCGGAACTTCTCTTGCTGGTCGGGCGGCAGGCTGCTCATCAGCCCCTCGACCATCTTCATCGAGCCGCCGCTCGCGTCGCCCACCAGCCCCACGAGGAACAGCGCCGCGCCGAGGCCGCCCAAGATGATGATGAACAGCGACGGCAGGTTCACCGCGTCTTTCGCCGCGCCGCTCGGAGCAGACGGAGCGGGCACTCCCATCGGTTGGCCAGTCGGGTTCATGGGCCGAAAGCGTACACCTACGTTCTCGCACCCCTCAGTCTTTTCGAAGGTGCGTGGGTGAAAGGCAGTACACTTTCGCGCGCTCCCGTTCACATTCGAGAGGTACCCATTTCGTGAGCAAGCCCGGCGACTCACAGCTCGACGTCCACACCGTCATCCGCAACGACGGCGACGGTGACACGATTGCTCCGAGCACTCCGATGCCCGAGAACACCGTGCTCGGCGCGCCAAAGCCGATGTTGCCGCCCGCCGACGTCACCATCACGTCGACGCCGAAGGCGCCGCAGGCGGTGCCGGTGATGAAGCTGCCGCCGGTCGCCGCGCCGAACCCGACCGCGACGGCGCCGGCGCCGCCGGCGGTGCCGCCGTTTCAGCCGCCGCCGCCCCCTGCCGTCGTGGCTCCGCCGTCGGTGGTGGTCGACCCGAAGGCGGGCAAGCCGTCGACGCAGCCGCCGGCGACGCCGAGCGCCATCACGGGCGCCGACGTGCACATGGGTGAGACGGCCGCGCGCGCGCCGCAGGTGGGCACGCGCATTCACCACTACGAGATCATTCGCCGCATCGGCCGCGGCGGCATGGGCGCCGTCTTTCTCGCGCGCGACAACCGCCTCGGCCGCAAGGTCGCCATCAAGTTCCTGCACACCAGCTCGGCCGAGCTGACGAAGCGCTTCATTCTCGAGGCGCGCACGACCGCCGCGGTCAGCCACGAGAACATCGTCGTCATCTACGAAGTCGACGCCTGGCAGGGCAACCCGTTCATGGTGTTCGAGTTCCTCCAGGGCAAGACGCTGACCCAGGTCATCCCCGAAGGGCAGCCGATGGCGGCGGGGCGCGCCGTCGAGCTGATGGTGCCGGTGGTTCGCGCGCTCGCGCACGCGCATACGCAGGGCATCGTTCACCGCGACCTGAAGCCCGACAACGTGATGGTGACCGAGTCGGGCCACACGAAGGTGCTCGACTTCGGCATCGCGAAGGTGCTGCAGGGCGACGAGAAGGCGCAAGAGCTGGTGGCGCGCCCGCGCGCTCCGAAGACGAGCCTCGAAGACGAAGACGACACGGGCGAGCTCACGCACCACGGCGCGATGATGGGCACGCTCGCGTACATGGCGCCCGAGCAGTGGGGCATCGGCGTGCCGATCGACCACCGCGCCGACATCTGGGCGGTCGGCATCATGTTGTTCAAGATGCTGACGGGCAAACACCCGCTCGACCCGCTGCGCGGCCAGCAGCTCATGATCACCGGCATGCTCAACGAGCCGATGCCGAAGCTCCAGAGCAAGATCGCCGACGTGCCGCAGGCGCTCGCCGAGGCCGTCGACAAATGTCTGATGAAGCACAAAGACAAGCGTTGGCCCGACGCGGTGTCTTTGTTGCGCGCCCTCGAGCCGTACCTGCCCGGCCGCTACACGCGCGAGCTGAAGATCGACGAGAGCCCCTACGCCGGCCTCGCCAGCTTCCAAGAAGACGACGCCGACCGCTTCTTCGGCCGCCAGAACGAAGTCGCCGCGATGGTGAACCGCATTCGTGAGCGCCCGCTGCTCGGCGTCGTCGGCCCGAGCGGAGCAGGCAAGTCGTCGTTCGTGCGCGCCGGCCTGGTGCCCGCGCTCAAGCGCAGCGGCGAGAAGTGGGAGTCGCTCGTCTTGCGCCCCGGCCGAAACCCGCTCATCGCGCTCGCCTCGCTCGTGTCGCCGATGGTGAGCACGTCGGCCAGCATCGCCGATGACCTCAAAGAGCAGACCAGGCTCGCCGAGCGGCTCACGAACGAGCCCGGCTTCGTCGGCGCCGTGCTGCGCGCGAAGGCCCGGCGCGACAAGACGAACATGCTGCTCTTCGTCGACCAGTTCGAAGAGCTCTACACGCTCGTGCCCGACGCGAAAGAGCGCAAGGCGTTCACCGCCGCGCTCGCCGCCGTCGCCGACGACGCGACCTCGCCGATTCGCCTCGTCATCTCGATTCGCTCGGACTTTCTCGACCGCGTGCCCGAAGACCCGCAGTTCATGGCCGAGCTGAGCCAGGGGCTCGTGTTCATGCAGGCGCCGGGCATCGAGGGGCTGCGCGACGCCATCATTCAGCCGGCTGAGCTCGCCGGGTACAAGTTCGAGAACAACGCCGTCGTCGAAGACATGCTGAAGCACCTGTCGTCGACGCCGGGCGCCCTGCCCCTCTTGCAGTTCTGCGCGCAGATGTTGTGGGACAACCGCGACCCCGCACGCAAGCAGCTGACGCAGTTCGCGTACGAGGCGATCGGCGGCGTGGCGGGTGCGCTCGCGGTGCACGCCGACACGTTCTTGAAGAAGCTGCCGCCCCAGCTCGTGCCCCTCGCGCGCGCGATTCTGGTGAGGCTCGTGACGCCCGAGCGCACGCGCGCCATCGTCTCGCTCGACGAGCTCAGAGAGCTGCAGAAAGACTCGGGTGAGGTGCAGCGCCTCGTCGACGACCTCGTGCAGGCGCGCCTTCTGGTCGTCTCGACCGGCAGCGGGGCGGCCACGGTCGAGATCGTGCACGAGTCGCTCATCAACACCTGGCCCACGCTCAAGCGGTGGCTCGAAGAGAGCGGCGAAGACGCGGCGTTTCTCGAGCAGCTGCGCACCGCCGCGAAGCAGTGGCACCAGAAGGGCGACGCCAAAGACCTGCTGTGGCGCGGCGAGCTCGCCGACGAGGCCGCGCGGTTTCAGCGGCGCTACCGCGGCGCGCTCACCGAGACCCAGACGCAGTTCCTCGATGCGGTGGTCACCGCCATCGGCGCCGAGGCGCGGCGAAGGCGCGGCCTGGCCATCGGCGCGCTCGCCTTTCTCTCGGCCCTGCTCGTCGCGGCGGTCGCCGCGCTGTTCACGGTGCAGCAGGCCCGGTCGGCCGCCGACCAGAACGCGAAGGTCGCGATCGCCTCGAAGCTCGAGGCCGAGTCGAACCTCGACAAGGTGAAGAAGAAGGAGGAAGAGCGCGCCCGCGCCCAGGCCGAGGCCGAGGCGAACGCGCGGCAGGTCGCCGCGAAGAGCCAGGAGCTCGAGAAGGCGCTCGCCGACGCCGAGGCCGCCGCCGAAGCAGCGAAGAGCGCCGAGCAGAAGGCGACCCGCAACGCGTGGACGGCGATTCAGGCGAAGAAGGCCGCCGAAGACGCGAAGCTGCGCGCCGACCGGCTGCGCAAAGAAGCATCTGACCTGGCGAACAAAGAGGCCGAGCGCGCCAAACGGCTCGAAGAGCAGCTCGGTGGTTCTGGTGTCATCGATACGTTGAAGTAGGGGAAAAACAAACATGCGCATCGGGTGCTGTGTGGTGTTGCTCACCGCCTCGTTCGCCTTCGCAGCTGCACCGAAGGCCAAACCCCAACCGAAGGTCGAGCCGAAGGTGGTCGAGCCGAGACCTCAGCCGCCTCCGCCCGAGCCAACCCCCACGCCCGTGCCCGCGCCCGAAGCGAAGCCCGCGCCGCGCGTCGAGCCGAAGGGCGGCCCGGCCGAGCAGAGCCTCGAAGAGGGCAAGCAGGGTGAGCGCCCGTGGGCCAAGGGCGTGAGCGACGCCGAGCAGCGCACGGCGCTCGCCCTGTTCAAAGACGGCAACACGGCCCTGAAAGAGCCGAACTTCCCCCGCGCGGTCGCGAAGTACCGCGAGGCGCTGGGGCACTGGGACCACCCGGCCATTCACTACAACCTTGCGCTCGCGCTCTTGAACCTCGACCAGCCCGTCGAGACGCACGAGGCGTTCGACCGCGCGCTGAAGTACGGGGCCGCGCCGCTCGACGCCGACAAGTTCGAGCAGGCGAACCGCTACAAGGCGCTGCTCGAGAAGCAGCTCGCCGGCGTCGACATTCGCTGCAACATGGAAGGCGCCACCGTGAAGCTCGACGGCAAGGTGCTCTACGTCGCGCCGGGCCGGTACACGGGGCTCACGACCGCGGGCCCACACTCGATCGTCGCGACGAAAGAGGGCTACATCACGAACGAGCTCTCGCTGCCGCTGCCGGCCGGCGAGACGAAGGTGTTCGAGCTGAACCTCATGACCACCGATGACCTCACCGAGTACAAACGCCTCTGGCCGCAGTACGTGCCGTACACGGTCATCGCCGCCGGCCTCGTCGTCGCGGTCGCGGGCCTCGGCATGCACTTCGGGTCGGGCAGCATGTACAAGTCGTTCGACGGCAACGTCAGCCAGTGCCAGCAAGACAACCCGTTCATGGGCGGGTGCCGGCTGACGCCCGAGCTCGCAGGCCAGCGCACGAGCGCCGACATTCTGCAGGGCACGGCCATCGCCGCGTACGTCGCGGGTGGCGTCGTCGCCGCCGTCGGCATCGTGCTGCTCTACCTGAACCGGCTGCAGCCCTACCGCATCACCGTCGGCGTCGGCCGCCAGGGCGCCGCCTCGACCTTCTCGTGGGAGTTTCCATGAAGCGCTTGCAGTGGCTGTACGGCGCCGTGCTGCTGCTCGCGCTCGCGTCGTGCTTCAAGCCCGAGTCCGAGTCGTGCAGCAGCGGCATCATCTGCCCCGGCGGGTTTCGCTGCAGCCGCGACGGCAACTCGTGTGTGGTGAGCTCTGACCAGTGTGGCAACGGCCGCGTCGACGCGCTCGAGATGTGCGACGACGGCAACACGCTCGACGGCGACGGCTGCTCGACCGACTGCAAGTCAGACGAGACGTGCGGCAACGGGGTGACCGACGACCACCTCGGCGAGGTGTGCGACGACGACAACACCGACGACGGCGACGGGTGCTCGGCGAACTGCAAGTCGAACGAACGCTGCGGCAACGGCACGGTCGACACGCGGGCGGCGGTGGCCGAGAAGTGCGACGACGGCAACACGCGCGACCGCGACGGCTGCTCGGCGAACTGCCAGTCAGACGAGACGTGCGGCAACAACATCGTCGACATGACCGTGGGCGAGGTGTGCGACGACGGCAACCGCGACGCGGGCATGGGGTGCTCGGCCGACTGCCGGTCGAACGAGTCGTGCGGCAACATGATTCTCGACTCGCCCATCGGCGAGCGGTGCGACGACGGCAACCGCGTGGGGGGCGATGGCTGCAGCGCGAACTGCCTGTCGACCGAGATCTGCGGCAACGACATCACCGACCTGCTGGCAGGCGAGGTGTGTGACGACGGCAACCGTGACGGCGGCGACGGCTGCAGCGTCGACTGCAAGAGCGACGAGCGCTGCGGCAACTTCATCACCGACCTGCTGGCCGGTGAGCTGTGCGACGACGGCAACCGCGACGGCGGCGACGGCTGCTCGTTCGACTGCCGCTCGAACGAGTCGTGCGGCAACGGCATCGCCGACCTGCTCGCGGGTGAAAAATGTGACGACGGCAACCGCGACGGCGGTGACGGGTGCAGCGTCGACTGCCGGTCGAACGAGACGTGCGGCAACGGCGTGCGCGACGTGCTGTTCGTGACGACGCCCGAGGTCTGCGACGACGGCAACACGACCGCGGGCGACGGCTGCTCGGCGAACTGCGGCTCGAACGAGACGTGCGGCAACAACGTGACCGACACCATCAAGGGCGAGGTCTGCGACGACGGCAACACGATGAGCGGCGACGGCTGCGCGGGCGACTGCCGGTCGGGCGAGAGCTGCGGCGACGGCGTGGTGAACGCGGCGAACGGCGAGCAGTGCGACGTGGTGGGCGGCATGAACACGGCCGAGTGCAACGGCACGGCGGCGGGCATGCTCTTGCGCTGCAAGGCGGCGCGGTGCGGTGACGGCTACACGAACGCGGCGGCGAGCGAGGCGTGCGACTCGAGCGGCGAGTCGAACGGCTGCAACTTCAACTGCACGCTGCCGTCGTGCGGCAACGGCATCGTGAACGTGAGCGCCGGGCTGCTCTGCAACACCGACGGCGGCGTCGACACGGCGGGCTGCAACGGCCTCGACGCGGGCGCGCTCTTGCGCTGCAAGCCTTCGCGCTGCGGCGACGGGTATCTGAACCTGGCGGCGAGCGAGACCTGCGACACGAGCGGCGAGTCGGCGACGTGCGACTCGAACTGCACGGCGGTGAGCTGCGGCGACGGCACGGTGAACGCGAGCGCGGGCGAGCAGTGCGACGTGACCGGCGGTGCAAACTCGGCGACGTGCAACGGCACGGGCGCGCCGATGGCGCTGCAGTGCAAGGCGGCGCGGTGCGGCGACGGGTACCACAACACCGCGACGACCGAAGCGTGCGACACGGGCGGCACGACGGCGCTGTGCGACGGCGACTGTACGGCGGTGGTGTGCGGCGACGGCTTCACGAACTCGCCTGCGGGTGAGCAGTGCGACTCGCCCGACGGTGGCGACACGGCGCTGTGCAACGGCCTGCTGGCGGGCGCGAGCCTGCGCTGCAAGGCGGCGCGGTGCGGTGACGGGTACCGCAACCCGCAGACGAGCGAGACGTGCGATACGGGCTCGACCACGGCGGCGTGCGACGGCGACTGCACGGCGGTGACGTGCGGCGACGGCTTCACGAACCCGGCGGCGGGTGAGCAGTGCGACAACAACGGCGGCGCCGACAACGCGACGTGCAACGGCAACACGGGCATGCCGGTGGCGGCGCGGTGCAAGGTGCCGCGCTGCGGCGACAGCTACCTGAACACGTCGAACGGCGAGGCGTGCGACACGGGCGGCTCGTCGATGTCGTGCGACGGCGACTGCACGGCGGTGGCGTGCGGCGACGGGTTCGCGAACCTGCCGGCGGGCGAGCAGTGCGACGTGATGGGTGGGGCGAACTCGGCGACGTGCAACGGCACGGCGGCGCCGATGGCGCTGCGGTGCAAGGCGCCGGTGTGCGGCGACGGCTACACGAACGGCGCGGCGGGCGAGACGTGCGACACGAGCGGCGACTCGGCGAGCTGCGACGGCGACTGCTCGGCGGTGAGCTGCGGCGACGGGCGCGTGAACGGGCCGGCGGGCGAGCTGTGCGACAACTCGGGCGGCGCCGACTCGATGACGTGCAACGGCAACACGGGTATGCCGGTGGCGGCGCGGTGCAAGACGCCGCGGTGCGGCGACAGCTACGTGAACACGTCGGCGGGTGAGACGTGCGACACGGGGGGCTCGTCGATGTCGTGCGACGGCGACTGCACGGCGGTGGCGTGCGGTGACGGGTTCATCAACACGGCGGTGGGTGAGCAGTGCGACACGATGGGCGGAGCGGACTCGGCGACGTGCAACGGCAACACGGGCATGCCGGCGGCGCAGCGGTGCAAGGCGCCGCGGTGCGGCGACGGGTACCCGAACACGGCGGCGGGTGAGACGTGCGACACGGCGGGCGACTCGACGATGTGCGACGCGAACTGCACGTCGCGCGTGTGCGGCGATGGCTACCGGAACACGGCGGCGGGTGAGGCGTGCGACGACGGGAACATGGCGAACAACGACGGCTGCAGCTCGATGTGCACGGTCGAGGCGGGGTGGTCGTGTGGGCCCCCTGCGCCGAACCAGAGCGTGTGTACGCCCATCTGCGGCGACGGGCTGGTGCGCGGCGCCGAGGCGTGCGACGACCGGAACACGCTGGCGTGCGGTCTGTGCTCGGCGAGCTGCCGAGACCTGCAGCCGCTGTCGCAGGCGAGCGGGTTCATCATCGCGGTGGCGCCAGGCGACCTCGGGGGCACGACGGTGTTCACGGTGAGCGACGGCACGAACACGGTCGACTTCGAGTTCGACATCGACGGCATGATTGAAGGTGGCGGCGACGTGCTGGTCGACGTGAACGGCGCCGTGACGGCTGCAGACGTGGCCGCAGCCATCGTCGATGCCATCAACGCGCCGACCACGACGCTCAACGTGACGGCCGGCAACGTCGCCGGCTCGGCGGTGGTGACTCTCACGAACGACAACGCGACGGCGCTCGGCAACGTGGCCATCACCGACAACGTGCCGAACGTGGGCTTCGTGGTGTTCGGCATGGCGGGCGGCTCGGGGCGCGACTGCGCGGCGGCGACGGGGTGCTCGGCGGGCAACGACTGCCGCAGCGGCACGTGCACGGCCGGCAACGTCTGTCAGTGATGGCGGGCGAACAGCTCGGGAAGAAAAAACGGCAGCGTGCCGTCCTCCTCGACGTTGTGCCGCTTCCACGCCTCGAGCTGGGCGCGCTTGAAGCGTGAGGCGAGCGTGACGAGCACGCGGCTGACGAAGCTGTTCGCGGTGCCGAGCCACATGGTGACGGTCATCTTCGTGCCGCCGGGCACGGCCTCGAACGTCTCGTGAAGCTCGAGCTGCAGGCCCGAGTTCTTCCCGCGCAGGCGAAAGCCGGTCTCGTCGAGCGAGAGCAGCTCGAACCACTGCTCGACGAGAAAGCGGCGCTGGGCGCCGAACGCCTCGACGAGGTGAAAGCGCACCGGGGCGACGACGGTGCCGTCGGGGCGGCGGCCGTGAATCTGGTGGTGAACGTGGTCTCTGGGGTGCCAGAGCCGGTACGCGAGCAGTCGCTGGCCCTGCCAGTCGAGCTGCTGGTCGAGCATCGAGATGAACCAGCGCAACATGGCGGGCGTGACCCCCTCGAGCACGGCGTGCTCGATCTTCACCTCGAGGCGGCCGTCGCCCAGGCGGCGCTCGGTGATGGTCGCGGTCTTCACGTCGCGCAGGGGCCACGCGACGGCCAACGGGGCGGGTATCTTCCACTCGGGCATGACTCGCACGGTAGAGCCCGGGCGCAGTCGGGCCATTGACCGAGCGCGCCAAAGTGAAGCTCTTCGACCTGACCCTGGGCGTGGGCCCGCTGAGGCCGCTGGCGGCGCAGCTCGAGGCGTGCGGCGTCGAGCCGAAGGCGTTCTTCGCGGGGCGCGGCATCGACGTGGCGGTGCTGGCGGAGCGCGACGGGCGCGTGCCGATTCGCAAGCTCATCGGCATCTGGGAGCGCGCCGCCGAGGCCGCCCGCGACCCCCACTTCGGGCGCCACGCCGGCGAGCGGCTCGAGCCGGGCATGTTCGGCGTCGTCAGCGACGTGTGCGAGGCCAGCGCGACGCTCGGCGACGCGCTCTCGCAGCTCAGCCGGTACCTGCGCATCGTGACCGAGACGGTGACGGTGCGGGTCGACGTCGAGGGCAGGGTCGCGACCGTCGAGCCGCGCTTTCGCATGCCGCCGTTCGCGCAGGGCCGCCAGGCGATGGCGTTCACGGTGGCGGCGCTCGAGCACTTCATTCGCACCGTGGTGAGCCAGCCGGTGGCGGTGCGTTGCACGGCGATGCGGCTCGAGCTCGACGCCGCAGCGCTGAAGACCCCGCTGAAGCGGCAGAGCCCCGAGCGGGCCGCGGCGCTCGATGTGGCCGCACACCGCGTGCTCACCGCGCAGCCGCGCTCGGGCACGGTCGGCGAGCAGGTCGCGCGGGTGGCGATGGGCGAGCTGAGGCTCGGCGTCGAGCCGGTGGTCGACGGGGTGGCGGCCGAGCTCGCGACGAGCGTGCGGTCGCTGCAGCGGGCGCTGAGCCAGGAAGGCACGACGTACGTGAAGGTGGTCGACGCGCTCCGGTATGGGCTCGCGCAGCACCACCTCGGCGAGACCGAGCTGTCGATCGATGAGGTCGCGTTCGTGCTCGGGTTCAGCGAGACGGCGGCGTTCTACCGGGCGTTCAAGCGGTGGTCGGGCACGACGCCGGCGCTCACGCGCGCAGCGCTGCAACGAGCGCCGGCAGCGCCACCTCAGAGGGCTCGGCGATGAGCGAGATGCCGGCAGCGGCGCGGCCGGCAGGGTCGATCGAAAAGATGGGCACGTGGCGGTGGCGCGCAGCGGTGGTGACGAGCTCGGTGACCCCGACGGCGAACGAGGTGCCGACGAAGAGCACGAGGCGGGCGCGCTCGCTGGCGTCGAGCACGCGCTCCCACTGGTAGTCGGCGTGCTCGTTGTAGAACTCGTCGAACCACAGCACGTGCTGGCGCAAGAGCTCGCCGCACGCTGGGCACTTCGGCACGTTCTCGTCGACGGGGTTCGCGCGAAACGCAGAGATGTCGACCGACGCGCGCGGCAGCGACCCCTTCGGAGCGCCGTTCACGCAGCGGCGGCCCGAGCAGCGCACGCGCTGGGCCGAGCCGTGCACCTCGACGAGCTCGGTCGAGCCCGCCTCTTTGTGCAGGCCGTCGATGTTCTGGGTGACGAGCAGAAACTCGCGGCCCTGCTCTTTCGCCCAGCGCTCGAGGTCGACGAGCGCGGTGTGGCCGGGGTTCGGCTTCGCGCCGAGCACCTTGTCGAAGCGTGAGAGGTACCAGCTCCAGCTGCCGGCGGGCTCGGCCTGGAAGAAGCGGTTCGTACCGAGCTCGGTGACGTCTCTCTTCCACACGGCGTCTTTGTCGGTGCCGCGAAAGGTGGGTATGCCCGAGGCGAGGCTGATGCCGGCGCCGGTGACGACGAGCAACAGGCCATCGGTCGAGCGAACGGCGTCGGCGAGCGAAGGTGAAGGTGAAGACATGCCGGGCAGCATAATGGGCGAGACGCTCAAAACCCGTGTCGCGCGCTGCCACCTACCGTTCGGTGTCGAGACTGATGCTCTTCGCGCTGCTGCTCGCGGCGTGCGACAGCCCGAAGAAGAAGGCGGCGACGGCGAAGGCCGCAGCCGATGCGGGCGTGTCACACGGCACGTACGAGAGCTCGATTCAGAACGTGCGCGAGCAGCTGACGAAGAGCCCGTGCGACAAAGAGCTCGCGCTGAAGCTCGGCGACTACCTGAACCGCGCGAAAGACTACGCGGGGGCCGACGCGTGGGTGAGCGAGTACGAGAAGTCGTGCGAGCGGTGGCCGCGGCTGTTGTGGGTGCGCCAGCACGCGTGTGAGCAGCTCGAGAACCACGCGTGTGCGGCGAAGACGGGCGGTGAGCTGATCGACGCGCGGCCGAGCGACTCGGACTACTGGTGGTGGCGCGGTCAGGCCGAGGCGAAGCTGGGGCACTTCGAGAAGGCGCGATCAGACTACTTTCAGTCGATGGCGAACAAGCCGACGGGCTTTCCCGCCTACCGGCTCGCGCAGTTCGCCGACGAGAAGCTGAAGCGCCCCTGCGACGGAGCGCTGCTGATTCAATGGTGGCTCGAGCACGGCAAGCGCACGAACGAAGATTGGGTCGACTCGACCCGCTCGAAGCTGTGGCTCGAGGGTGCGTGCGGGCAGCGGTCGGGCAAGGGGAAGACGTCGATTGCAGCGCCGCCGAACGCGCCGCAGGTGAACGTGGCGGTGAAGGTGGGCAAGACGCCGGCGACGCTGGTGCTCGACGAGCGGGCGGGCACGACGGCGGTCAGCGTGGCGCTCGCGAAGAAGGCCGGGCTCGAGCCGGCCGAAGACGCGGCGAAGGTGGCGGTGTTCGCGGCCGGCCGCATCTACGAGGGCCCGCTCGTGCGCGTCGCGTCGTTCGGCGTGGGCAGCGCGACGGCGACCCACCTCGATGTGGTCGTCGTCGATGGCCTGCCCGAGGCCGTCGACGGCGTCGTCGGGCTCAACGCGCTGATGCAGTTTCAGGTGAAGCGCACGCCGAAGGCGTTCGAGCTCTCGCCGCTGCCGTGAACGAGGGTCTCAGCTCATCTTCCAAGGGCTGATCGCGACCGTTGAAACAGCTCGACCTCGTCGCTCGTACTCGAGGCAATGGTTCGAAGCGTTCAGCGACCGTTGGCGAGCCTCTGGGCGTTGGTGGGGCTGAGCCTCGTGATTTCGGGCTGTTTCACGCGCTCGATCGCCGACCACGTCGGCCGCCGCGGCTGGTTTCAGGCGAACGAAGAGCGCTTTCGCAGCGCCGGCTTCGACTACCCCGGCTGCCCGTTACTGCCGGGTGACAGCACGAAGCCCGTCGTGGTGCTGGTGCACGGCATCGGCGGCGAGGGCCCCGAGATGGCGGCGTCGGTGCCGCTGCTGCGCGAGTGGGACGTCTTCATGTTCCGCTGGGTGCCTTACGAAGACCGCGACGAGGCGGCGCAGCGGTTGGCCGACGGCGTGACGCGGCTGTCGGCGTGCGCGCCCGAGCGGCAGCTGCTGGTGCTCGCGCACAGTGCGGGCGGTGTGGTGGCGAGCCACGCTGCGAGCCGGGTGAAGCTGTCGCCCGAGGCGAAGCTCGATGTGTGGACGGTGGCGTCGCCGCTCGCGGGCACGGTGAGGCGTGCGGGCAACGCCGACGGTCGCGCCGAGGCGGTGCTGATGCTCGACCTCGGCTCTCGCATCTCGCGCTACCCCATCGCGGCGCGCGGCGTGAGCGTGAAGCACCTGCGCACGAGCGCCGCGGCCGACGACATCATGCAGCCGACCGGCGACCTGGTGCCGAACGACGTGAAGGTCGGGGTGCCGGGCGCTCCGCAGCTCGACCTGCCCGACAACCTCACGCACGGCGGCGCGCTGGTCTGGGTGGTGGGCCAGCTCGTGCGCGGCGACGCCGAGGTGTGGCTCACGCCGGCCGCGCAGTCGAAGGCCTTCTGACGCGTGCGGCCCGACCGGGCCGCGCTGAAGCTCATCAACACAAACAGACGGGCTGACCGTTCATGTACTGGCGGCCGCCGTCGGGCTCCTTCGGGTTCCAGCAGCTGAGCGGGCATGGGTTGCCGATGTCGGGGTCGCAGTACCCGCCCATCTGAAAGCCGGCGTCGGGCGTGAGCATGCCGATGCAGCCGCAGTTCATGCCGCAGGCGTTCACGTACGGCGTGCAGCTGCCGGTCGGCAGGCAGCCGGCGTCGGCGGGGCCTGAGTCGTTCGTGCCGGCATCGCTCACGCCCGCATCGTTCACTCCAGCGTCGTAGCCCGCGTCGGTGCCGGCGTCGGTGCCGGTGCCGGCGTCATGGCTGCCGGCGTCGTCGTGACCGGCATCGGTGGTGGCGGGCCCGCTGCAACCAGCGAGCGCGAGCGCGGCGGGGAGCAGCTTCTTGGCGCGGGCGTGAGCAGACATGGGCAGCGAGTGTTGGCTCGCCTCGCGCCCACTGGCAACTGCGAGCGGTGCGGCCTGTCACCTGCGCGGCCGGGGCACCAGGGCCCGCGCCCTGGTGAGCAGAGCGAGCAGCTGGCGCTGCTCGGCGGGCGACAGCCGAGCGAGCGGTGAGCTTCGAGTCATCGCAGCGGTGAGCTTCGCCCGCACCGCGGCTCCCTTCGCGGTCAGCACGAGGCGTTTGATTCGGCGGTTGCCGGGCTCGACCTCGCGCTTGAGGAGCTGCTTCTTCGCGAGCCGGTCGGCGACGAAGGTCAACGTCGACGGGTCACAGCGCAAGCGCACGGCCAGCTCGCGCATCGACGGCGCGGGCTGCTCCGGGTCGAGCTGCCAGAGGGCATCGGCGAGCGCGGTCGTCAGCCCGAGCGTGCCCATCAGCTCCGAGACCTGCGCCATGGTGGCGCCCGAGATCGCGAAGAGCGAGTCGACGAGCGAATACGTCAGACGTTCGGTAGCGGCGCGGCGCGACACCGGGCCGACTCTCGGGTGATTGACGGGCCCCTGTCAACTGCTACACTTTGAGCTTCAAACCATTGGAGCCGCCAATGAATGCCAAGCTCACGCGCAGAGATGCAGTGGTGCTCCTGTCCAGCTCCGTCGGCCTGGTCGCCGGCGGCGGTCTGGCGCTCGGCGGCAAGCAGGTGCTGCCCCAGCGGCTCGTCTACGGCTTCGGCCCGAACGAGACGGCGACGCTCGAGCCGACGGCGGCGTGTGCAGACGCCCACCTGACCGCGCGCTACGAAGAAGGCCCGTTCTACACACCCAACACGCCGCTCAAGACCGACTTCCGCCTGCCCGACCACGGAGGGCACGAGCTGCTGCTCGAGGGCAAGGTGACCGACGAGCGCTGCGTGCCGATCGCCGGTGCGGTGCTCGACTTCTGGCACGCCGACCCGCGCGCCGACTACGACAACGTCGACTACGCCTACCGGGGCCACATGTTCACGGGCGCCGACGGCAGCTACGCGCTGCGCACCATCGTGCCACCGCCGTACCGGTTTGCGCTGCTGTGGCGGGTGCCGCACATACACGTGAAGGTGCAGGGCCCGACGACGCGCCTGCTGACCACGCAGATCTTCTTCCCCGACGCCTCGGGCGTCACGCGCGACGTCGACTTCGACCGCTCGCTGCTCGCCCGAGTAGCAGAGCCCGTCGACGGAGTCGCCCGCGCGACGTTTCACTTCGTCTTGAGGCGCTCGTGATGCCGCGCTGGGTCGCGGTGACCCTCGGCGCGGCCGCGGCCGGCCTGCTGCTGCTCGGCGCCACCTGCTTCGTTCGCGAAGAGTGGCTCTTCGGGCCCGACGCGTTTCGCACGCTCACCCGCATACCCATCGGGCTGCTCGGCGGCGCCACCCTCGGGCTGGGAGGCTCGACGCTGATGGCGCTGCGGGCGCGTGACGTGAACGGGCTGCGCGCGCTCGCACGCGCGATGGTGACCGCAGCGGCGTTCGTGCCGCCCGTGGTCGCGTTCAACATCGGCGCGTTCGACTCGGTCGCCACCGGCGGGGCCAGAACCCTGGTGTTCATCGTCGTGTTCGTCGCGTTGGTGGCGGCACCGCTGCTCGCATGCCTGCGGGTGCTCGGCCGGCTCAGCGCTCGATGAGCAGCCCGTCTCTGAGCAGCAACCGGCTGACCGGCTCGCTGTTGCCACTTTGACAACGGGCCACGCCGCCAGCGCTACATCTTCACGCCGTTGTACACGCCGTTCGTCGCGCCACCGGCGATGCAGCTGCACGGCGTACAGCTGACCATCGAGCAATTCGCCGAGCCGTCGTAGACCTTCGTCCACGTTCCGGTCACGACGTTCTCGGCGGTGAAGGTGAGCTTCAGCGTGTGAGACGTGGCGAGCTGCAGGTTGCAGGCGCCCATCGCGGGGTTCTCTTGCGGCGTATTCGCTCGCACGAACCACGTGCCGGGCATCGTCGGCTCTTCGGTGCCGGTCAGCGCCGGGCTGCCGGGGTACGAGCCGCCGCTCGGTGACACCGTCAGCATGTTGCCCTGGTGAAGAATGCCGAGCGTGGTCGCGGGAAAGGGCACCGAGAAGTTGCTCGAGCAGGTGCCGCTGAAGCTCGTACCCATCGGGCTCACCAGCCACGAGCCGGTGTAGTTCCGCGTCGTGGTGACCGTGACGGCCGTCTCGCACGCGTCAGAGACTCGCGGGGTCGTCTCTTGGGTCGACGCCACGACTCGCGCGGTGAACGAGCCGGCGCTCGCAAAGGTCTTCATCACGTTCTGGCCCGCGGCGGTCGTGTTGTCGCTGAA
>JAEUJP010000019.1 GCA_016793725.1 Myxococcaceae bacterium
ACGACGTGCGCCTCGATCTCGTCGCCGACGCCGAAGCGCAAGATGCCCTCGTCGTCTTTCAGCTCGCCGAGGTCGATCATCGCCTCGCTCTTGCCGCCCAGCGACAAGAACGCCGTGTCGGCCCCGAGCTGGAAGATCTTCGCGCGAATCTTCTCGCCGACCTTCGGCAGCTTCTTGCCGACGTCTTTGCCCGACGCCTCGAACATCTCGGCGAAGCTCTGCGCCTCGGGCACCTCTTCGTACAGCGGGCTCGTCGGCGCCGGCACCGGAGTCACCTGCGGCTTCACCTCGCCGGCCACCGCGGGCTTCACCTCGACGACCGGGCCCGCATCGGCCTCGGGCGCCTTGGTCTCGATCGCTCCGCTCGCGCGCTTGATGACGACCATCGGGCCCTTCGCGGGGCGCTCGTCTTTCTTGCGGTCGTCTTTCTTCTCGGGCCGCTTGTCGTCGCGTTGCCCCGACGGGATCCCCAGCATTGCGTCACCGAAAGTCGCCTTCGGTTTTTTTGCTCCTGGGCCTTTGTTTTCGTCGGTCACGACAGTGCTACCCCTGGCTAGAGAAATCGGGCGCCTGCCTAGCAGAACCTCCCCGAGAAAGGGAAACGTCGCCTCCGGAAAAGTACGACCGCAAGCAGCACGGCTGGCGCCCCGCATCCAGCCCCTTCTGCGCTGACCCGCCCGGTCGCGTCGCCGGTGACCCTCACGGCCCTCGTGTTCGAGACCGCTCCGTAGGGCTCGAGCGTCGCCGTCACGAGCCAGCGGCCCGGCGCAACCACCACGTTCTTCAGCACGAACGGCGAGCGCTCGAGCAGCCCCGTCGCCTCGAGGCCCGGCCCGATGACCTTCAGCCTGACGCGCTCGCCCGACCGAGGCTTCGCATACACGTGCGCCGACACCGACGTGCCGTCGACCGCCACGTTCCACACGTACGGAGCCACGGTCACCGCCTCGCCCGTCTCGGTGCGGCGCTGGCCGTGGCAGAGGTAGTCGACGTGCGGCACGAGCCGCGCGCCGAACGGCAGCAGCTCGAGCTGCACCGTCTCGTCGCACGCGCCGCCCGGCGAGCTCACGGCGAGCGTGCCATCGACGTGCTTCAGCGACGCGGTGATGACCCGGCACTCGTGCGCGCAGGTGATGCGGGGGAAGACGTGTGCGGTGACGTTCGACGAGGCGATCGGGTCGACCAGGGCGGTGACGGCGGCGAGCAGGAGCATGGGCCGCCGCCCGCTTCACGGCTGGCGCCTTCACAAGCGGCTGAGATGTCGTGCAGCTGAAAGGCGTTCGGCCCGCAGACAGAGACGCTCCAGTTCTCGAGCGCCGAGAAGAAAGGGACAGGCAGCTTTTCCCCGAGCGACGTGGACGGCGAACGACATGCCGCTCGCCTGGGGAAAACCAGCCTGTCCCTCCACCCTCAACCGGCCACGTCGCCGAACGCGAACCCGAACCCGAACCCGTTCGCCGTCCCCTTCACCGTCAACTTTCCCCTACCCCCTTACCCTCAGCGTCGCCCAAGAGCCCCAACGCGCACAGCCCACTTCTCACCCGCTGCGAGCTCCCTCTTCTCGACCGCCTCGACCCCGGCATCGGGCCGCGAAGCGCTCACCTCGACGAGCACGTGCGATGAGTCTGGTGACGTCGCCTCGACCTCGAGCTTGATGCCCTCGCCGATCGGCGACTTCACCGACGCCGCCAGCATCACCGCCAGCGACAGCCCCGACTCTGACACCGCGTCGTCGTTGCGCGTCGACAGCTTCACGTCGGTCACCGCGAGCGTGAGCGCAAAGCCCGACAGCCCGAGCTTCAGCGAGCCCGTCGCCATCGCCACCAGCTTCTTCTGCAGCGCCCCGCGCTCAGGCGCAGAGAGCGCCCCGTCGCGGTTCACGTCGGCGCCCGCACGAATCAGCTTCGCCTGCTCGCCGGCGTCGACGTCCATCACGAGCAGCCCGTCGACGTTCTGCCGCGACACCGCGATCGAGACGCGCTCGTGAAAGCCCGCGGCGTGCGAGAGCAGCGCCGCGACGACGACCGCGCAGCTCACGGGCCGCCGTGGCCGTGAAACTGACCGAACAACAGCCGCAGATCACCGAAGCTGCGCGGCACGAACTTCTCGGAAGCCCCGACCGGCAGCACCTTCTTCTGAGCCTTCAGGGGCGACGACAGCTGGTAGCTCACCCACACCGGGTTCGTGAACCCGTACGGCCGCACCCGGTTCGTCAGCTTCGGAGCGTACTTGCCCCACTTCGCCGGCCCGAACGACGCCGCGAGCGGCCCCGCGATCGCCACCACCGCGTCGCTGATCTGAAACGAGTTGATCTCGTACGGCGTGTAGACCGGCCACATGTCGTCGTCGCCGGCCGCCACCGCCACGATGAACGACTTGTCGGGCACCGTCAGCGTGCGCGTCACGTCGATGCGGCACGGCGCCGTGCAGTCGCCCGTCTGGTCGGCCGCCGTCACCGGTATCTCGGTGAAGAGCGGCGAATACGCGTCGGGGCCGCCGCGCACGATCTGCACGCGATCGACGTCGACCCACGTCGCCGCGCTCACGCGCACGCGCACCGTCACCTCACCCGTCGGCGCCACCACCGTGTCGCCGACCTCTTTGCCGTTCACCCACAGCTCGATGAACGGCCCGTTCGTCACCACCACCTGGCCCTTGCGGAGCGCATCCATGCACGCGGGCTCCGACAGGCCGCGCATCGACCCGTCGGCCGAAGCACCCACCTTCATGTACGTGCGCGGCAACCCCGCCTCGTCGGTCGGCCCGTGCGAGTCGCTGTTGCCCGTCGCCGTGATCTTCTTGCCGTGACCCAGCAGCGAGTACCAATCGTCGAGCGCGCCGGGGAAGGCCGGCTGCAGCAGCGACCCGCCGTCGAGCGTCTCGACCGTCGTGAACAAGAGCTCGCCCGGCGCCGGCACGCAGTCGGCGATCTGCCCGCCCGTGCACTTCGGGTACGACGTCGGCTCGGGCCCCGGCGGCACCGGGTTCGGCACGCGCGTGCTGAACAGCAGCATGTCGCGCTTGGCGTTGAAGACCTCCATCACGTCGAAGTCGAGCGAGAACTGCGACGGGTGGTAGGGGCTCACGCGGCCGTCGGGCAGCGGCTCCTGGTTGAGCCCGAAGCCACCGGCCTTGTAGGGCTCGATGGTGTACGTGCCCATGTTGAACTGGCCGAAGTACCCGAGAATCGTGTCGCGCGGGTGGTTCACCTGAATGATGGTGCTCGCCGGGTCAGAGCCCAGCCCGCGCAGCTGCGCGAACAGCTCGCCCGGCGGCCTCCTGAACCACGCGAAGCTGCCGTGCGTCACCGGCCCCGGCTGAACCTTGAGGGGAAAGCCGTTGAAGTGGCCCATCTCGAGCGTCGTCAGCTCGAGGCCGATCGTCGAGTGCAGCCAGTCAGACAGGTTCAGCGCGTCGATCGTCGGCGCGAAGTCGCTCACGTAGTTGTGGTCGGTCGACGCCACCAGGTCGATGCCCTCGACCGCGTAGCTCGTCACCCGCTCGGGCAGCCCCATGTCGGAGTCGACCGAGTTGATCGAGTGCACGTGAAAGTCTGCGCTCGCCCAGCCCGGCGTCGGCAGCTCGTGCTTCAACATCAGCTGCACGTTCACCGTCTTGTTCGCCTCGATGAGCACGTCTTCCGACTCGAGCGAATATTCGGGCCCGCGCGACGCGTAGACGCGGTAGCGGCCGGGCTTCAGCTCGCGGCCCGCGTTGCCCTGCGCCGCGAAGAAGAACGTCTCGAGGTAGCGCCGCGAGCTCTCGGCCGTGTCGTCGGGCACCAGGTCGCTGTTGCGGTACCGCTCGCCGACGTTCAGGTTGTAGAGGAAGTCGCGCGGCGGCGCGGCGCCGGTGTGATCGTAGATGCCCTCGACCGAGACCTTCGCCGGCAGCGCCCGCCCCTGCTCGTCGCGCACGGTCACGTTCAGCACGCCCGGCGGGTCCATGTTCAGGTCGATGAGCTGCGTCTCGTCTTCTTTCACCTCGACGAAGCCCTCGCTCACCGCCACCGACCTCGCCCGCTCGACCGCATACGCACGGTATCTGCCCGGCGGCACCCACGCGATGTAGCTGCCCGTGTCGGTCGTGTGCGCCTGGCTCTGGTACCTGCCGGCCTCGTCTTGCAGCACCACCGAGATGCCGCGCATCGCGTTGCCCGTCACGGTCTCGCGCACCACGCCGCTGATGATGCCGAGCTTCGTCGGCGACTTGCGCGCCTCGGGGTCGTCGATCGCGTACGCGACCTTCTGCACCGACGCCACGTCGCCCGTGCCCACCGAGACGTACGCGATGAACGTGTGCGACTTGCCCGGCGCGATGCCGGGGTCGCCGCTGGGCAGCGCTGGCGGGCGGCTCCAGAAGGTGCCCAAGAAGCTGCTCGACGCGATGGGTATCAGAATCGAGTCGGGCTTCGCCCCGTACGGGCGGTAGTACTCGGGCTTGTTGTTCATGTAGAGCGGCCCGAACGGCGCCGCCGACACCGCGTAGCTGACGCCCTCGCCCGCCGTCGTGATCATGGGCACCACTTCGCCCGGCAGCGCCTGCAGCTCGCTCGGCCGCTTGTAGACCTCTTCGAGGTGGAACCGAACGTTGAAGCCCGCCTCGTTCGGCAAGAACAGCCGCTGACCTTCACCGAGCAGCGTCACGAACCCGAAGGGGATCACCGCGCCGTACGTCGCGTCGCGCGTGTCTTTGTTCGTCACCGTCGTGACGATCTTCAGGTACTGCTTGCCCGGCTCGAGCGTGTAGTCGACCGTGTATTCGAGGTTCGCCCGCGGCACGAGGTTCAGCGAGTCGTTGATGTCTTTCACGACCGAGATGAACTCGCCGCCACCGCCGGTGACGCGAATCTTCGCCGCCGCGCCGTCGCTGCCGTCGGCCAGCACCTCGACCTTCGACGGCTCGACCGCGTGCAAGAAGAACGCGGGGAACATCTCGGTGAAGAAGTCGTTGCCGACCACGCCCGCCGTCGCGCTGGTGCGGCTGTCACGCACGAGGTCGATGTCGATCAGCGAGCCGCCGAACGCGCCGAAGCCGCGCGACGTGCCGACGTCTTGAACGATCGCGTGAATGATGCCGTTGCTGATCTTGTAGTCGCCGATCTCGGCGAGCGCCCGCTGCCCGCCGATCAGCTCGTGGCGGCTGTTGATCTTGAACGCGCGCGCCGGCGGCACGCTCTTGCTGCACGACAGCTGCGGCGCGAGCGCGAGCCCGATCACCAGCAGTGCGAAGATCCGTCTCATGGGGAAGAACTCCTTGCTTCCGAGTTACCAGGTGGCCTGCGCCATGAAATCGATCGAGTCGTTGCCGATCGCGACGCCCTGTTCCTCTTCTCGGTGAGTGTACTGGAGGATCACGCGCAGCGGCACCCAGCGGAACCGGTACCCCAGAAACGCCGTGTAGTCCCACGCGCGGTCTTGAAACTGAGCGGTCGAAGGCTCGATCCACGCGAAGCGCAGGCCCGCCTCGAGCCCGATGCTGCTCAGCACGTACTGCGCCTGCGCGTACGCGCCCATCGACATGTCCGACGGGAAGCCGGGCAGCCCCGAGTACGAGTTGCTGCGCCCCAAGAAGCCCGCCAGCGCGCGAAAGTCGCCGAACCGCGCCGCGAGGTCTGCGCCGTAGCCGACCTGCGTCGTGTTCAGCCGGTTCGGGCGCAGGCCTTCGGTGCGCACGTTGTAGTAGCCGTTCACGCCGATCGTGATCTTGCGAAACAGCTCGAGCTCGAGCCGGCCCACCGGCGCCACCGGGTTGCTGTCGTTGAACAGCTGGTTCTGCCCGTTGCCGTTCACCGCCGCGATGAAGTAGCGAAAGCCGACCGCGTCGCCGCCGAGCCGGTCAGAGAAGATCATCAGGCCGACCTGGCGCCCCAGCGTCAGCCCGTCGCGCGGGCCGTACGCCTCGGGCGGGCTCACCCCGTCGGTCGCCAGCGAGCGCGTCAAAAACGGCAGGTCGGCGTCGCCGAGCAGCGTCTCGGCGTTGAACGGCGCCTTGAACTGCCCGATGCGGAACTGCAGCAGCCGAAACGGCCGGTACTCGACGTACGCGTCACGCGCCTCGACCACCCGGCCACCCTGCAGCGGGTCATCGGGCCGCAGGTTCGGCGCACCAACTTCGATCGACGCCACCACCTGCAGCTGCTCGTGCAGCGCGAGCTCGAAGCCGAACCGCGCCGTCGCGATGCGAAAGCCACCGTTGCTGCCCACCAGCTGCTCGTCGGTGAACGGCACCGTGTAGAACACGCCCGCCTTCACGTAGCCGAACGGGCGGAGCTTCTTCCACCACTCGCCCAAGATCGCCGTCGGCGGGTTCGCGCCGGCCGCGCCGGGCTGGTTTTCTTGCGCCCGCGGGCCCGCCTCGTCGAGGTCGGCCGCGGCCGCGGCCGTAGGCGTCGCAGCCACCGGGGCCGCCGCGGCAACCGGAGGCGCTTCGACCGGCGCCGGCGCCTCGCCAGCATCGGGGGCATCGGCCTGAGACATCACCACGAGCGCGAGCAGAATGGGCGTCATGGGCCCGGCCGCATAGCACAGCGATTGTGACCGCTCGGTAACGTTTTAGAGCGGGCCCGCCTCGGCGACGGCTGGCTCACGAATCGCGCCGATCATGCCCTCGTTGATCCACGAGCCGATCGCCTGAAAGGCCGCGTGCGCCGCGTCGTCGCCGCGCCCCGCGAAGTGTTCGCAGATGGCCTCGACGGTGTCACGGTTGCGCAACGACAGCAGCGCCGCGTGCTCGTCAGCCGCGATCGCCACGTGAAACACGTCGAAGCCCTTGCGCCAGACGACCACGAGCTCCCGCTCTGCCGTAGGCGAGAGGGCCGGGGTGACGGGTTCCCCCGCCTCGAGGGCAGCCCAGAGCGCGGTCACACGATGCCCCAGGTCGAGCACGCGCACCGAAGGCACGAGCTGCATCCAACACTTCGTGAACCGCTCGGGGCCGAGCTGCTGAATCTCCTCCGAATAGATGGGAGCACAGTCATCGGCGACGAACGCCTCGCTGCGAGCCCACTCGAGCGCGGCGAGGTCGGGAAGGTCTGGCCGCGCGTCAGGCACCGGGTGCGAGCGCAGCCACGCCGAAAACCCATGCCCCAGCCGAGCCAGCGAGTAGTGCGTCGACGGCACCTCGGCGACGTAGGCCTTCACGATCGCGGGGAACCTCTCGCCCAGCAGCTTCGCGGTGTGCGGCACGTCTTCGATCAGCGCGTCGTGCGTGCGCGCCTCGTACATGCCGCCGTACACCTGCAGCCGCCAGTCATCGATGCCCGCGGGGCCCGACGGCTTGCCCTCGATCACCCGCTCGAACACCTCGCGCTGCAGCCGCTGCAGCCCGGTCTCGGGCGGCGGCGCCGGCGGCGCCTCGGGCTCGGGCGGCAGAGCGGGCTTCTTGCGCGAGAACGGCCACATCACCCGAGCATCACCTTCTCGGCCTCGGCGTTGGCCCGCTCGAACGTCTCGTACTCGAGCACCCGCGCCTTCTCGGCCTCGGCCAGCAACGTCTCGAGGTCGGGCACGCCCGTGTCCCACTCGATCAGCGTCGGCACGCGCCCCAGCCTCTCGACCGCGTAGGCGTACAGCTGCCACACCTCGTCGATGATGTGGCCCTCGTGTGTGTCGATGATCAGGTCGCCGCGGTTGAAGTGGCCGGCCAGGTGAAACTGCGCGACGTGCTCGAGCGGCATCGCGTCGATGTACGCCTTCGGGTCGAACCCGTGGTTCTTCGCGCTCACGTAGATGTTGTTGATGTCGACGAGCAGCCCGCAGTCGGCGCGCCGCGCCACCTCGGCCGTGAACTCGGCCTCGCTCATCGTCGACGCCGGGTACGTCAGGTAGCTCGACACGTTCTCGAGCACGAGCTGCCGCTTCAGCCGGTCTTGCACCGCCTGCACCCGCGACACCACGTGCCCGATCGCCTCTTCGGTGAACGGCATCGGCAACAGGTCGTGCGAGTAGCGCCCCTGATATCGGCCCCAGCACAGGTGGTCTGACACCATCGCCGGCTCGATGCGGTCGATGAGCTGCTTCCACTCCTTGAGGTACTGCTCGTCGAGCGGGTCGACCGAGCCGATGCCGAGCGACACGCCGTGCAGCACGACCGGGCGATCGACGCGCACCTTGTCGAGCACCGCGAGCGGCCGCCCGCCCGTGCCCATGAAGTTCTCTGAGATCGCCTCGAGCCAGTCGACCTTCGGCTGCGACTCGAGAAACTCGCCGTAGTGGCGGCTTCGCAGCCCTACTCCGTGACCGAGGTCGAGGCGGGGGAACATCGCGACGGCTCTATATCGCGCCCGAACGAAGAGAGCCCGGCCGCGCACGAGGCGCTGACCGGGCTCCCAGAAGAACCGAGGCGACGGCGGCTACTTTTTGGCGTCCGCGACGACCGTGCCGCCCTTGGCCTTGCAGTCGGCTTCGGTCTTCAGCTCGATGCCGGCGCCCTTGCACTCGTTCTTGCCCGCACAGGCGTTCTTCGCGCCCGCGCACGCCCCTTTGCCCTTGCACGCGTTCGTGCCCGTGCACTTCACTTCACCGCCCGCCTTCGCGTCTTTCGCCGGCGCCTTGTCGGCGGCGAACGCATTGAACGCGAACAGCGAAGCGACGGAGGCGGCAATCACGGCTCCTTTGACGTTCTTCATGATCGTTGAATCTCCTGACCAGCGGGTGGAACACATCAGACGGCGGCGCACCATATACCTTCACCCCTCACCGCGCGCGCCTTCGACGCAGCACCTTTCGCCAGATGTTCGGCGTGAGCGCGAAGTACACGAGCCCGTACACACCCAGCACGACCGGCGCGACGAACAGCGGGCTCCACCGCGGTGGCGCCAGCACCTGCCCGCCCCATTCCGCTACGGCCACGGCACCGAAGTGTGACGTGAGCGCGACCTTCACGCCGAGCGCCGCCGCCGACGCCGCCAGCGCTGCGCCCCACAGGTGAGCGATGCGCCCGAAGCCCACGGCCACGTCGCCGACGTGCGCGCGCAGCCCGATGCGCAGCCGCATGTATTCGGCCCACGCCGCGAACCCCGACGCGGCGCTGATGCCCGCGACCGCGATGTGCTGAGGCACCCCGAACAGCCGCGGCAGCTGCGTCACCGCCAGGGCCGCGAGCCCGGCCGAGATCGCCACGCGCATCACCGCGAGCTTGAGCGGCGTCTTCGTGTCTTTGAGCGCGAAGAACGCCGACGAATAGAGGCGCCCTTGTGTCGACGCCGTCAGGCCGAAGGCCGAGCCGATCAGCACGTACCACGACACGCGCGTGTCGGCGCTCGTGAAGTGCCCCGACTCGAGCAGCGGCGCGGCGATCACGTCGCCGAGAAACACGAACGCCGCAGCCGAGGGGATCACGAAGAACACCAGCCGCTCGAGCCCCGCCTGCAGCCGCGCCTTGAGCGCGTCTTTGCGAGTCGCCGCGTCTTCCGACATCGCCGGCAGCTCGGAGGCCGAGATCGCCATGCCGAACAGCGACACCGGCAACATCGAGAGGGTCTGGGTGTGAAAGAGAATCGCCCCCGCCCGCTCGCCCGCCAGCGACGCGAAGATCTGATCGAGAAACGACGAGATCTGCACCACGCCCCGAGCCGTCACCGCCGGCCCGAAGCTCTTGATCACCTGCCGCACGTGCTCGTTCGCGAGCGACACCGACGGCTTGAACCCGCCCAGCAGCTTCAGCGTCGACGGCACCTGCACCAGAAACTGCACCACGCCGCCCGCGATCACCCCGAACGCCACCATCGCCGCGTCGGCCTCGAACACGAGCAGCGCGCCGATGATGCACAGGTTCCACAGCACCGGCGCCGCGTACGAGAGAAAAAACCGCCGGTGGCTGTTCAGCACGCCCAGGCACCACGCGCTCAAGACGAGCACGCTCGTCGCCGGGAAGAACAGCCGCACCAGCGTCGTCATCAGCTCGCGCGTCTCGGGCGCGAACCCCGGCGCGAGCAGCGTCACGAGCAGGGGCGCCGCCAGAATGCCCACGCCCGCGAGCACCCCGTTCGCCACGCACAAGAGCCCGAACACCGCGCCCGCCACCACCCGCGCCGCTTCTTCGTCTTTCTTCGCGCGCAGCCCGGCGTACACGGGTATGAACGAGGCCGACAGCACGCCCTCGCCGAGCAGGTTCTGCAAGA
>JAEUJP010000078.1 GCA_016793725.1 Myxococcaceae bacterium
GGGCGGAGGTACCGCGGGCGGAGGTGCGGCGGGCGGAGGTGCGGCGGGTGGAGGTACCGCGGGTGGCTCGAGCTCGAGCGGCGGCAACCTCTTCGTGGCGAACTTCGCCGACCTGAACGCGAACGGTTCGAACGTCTACAACTTCGCGTCGCGCTACGCGAACAACATGGGTGGGCAGGCCGGGGGCGGCTCGGACGGCAACCAGAACTGGCTGCACACCCATCTGCCTAACGGGGGGCCGAACGGCGGGCCGGCGGCGCACCTCTCGATGTTCCAGGGGCGGCTGCAGTACCCGATGGGGTGGACGACGCCGAACGTCGGCGGCACGTGGGCGCTGGGCGACGAGATCTTCTTCCGCTTCGCCATCCGCTACGACGACGGCTTCCAGTTCGCACCCTCATGGCGAAACAAGTTCATCTTGCATGGCAGAACCGGTGGCTCGACTCAGTCGCGCATCGTCACGTACATGAACACGCGCACGAGCAACCTGGGGGCATGCCTGGGGTGGCAGAACTACGTGGTGCCTCCGGGCGGCAACTACTTCCCCTTCTCGCTGCCTGCACACTTCGGGCTGGTCGGCGACAACCAGTGGAGCAACTTCGGCTCGCAGTACGGCAGCATCGGCGTGCACGTGAACATCGGGTGGACGGCGGCCGGCCCGTTGCTCGTGACCGCGGGCGACGCGGCGAGCCCGCCCGCGCCCGGCCCGGGCTCTCAGGCGCCGGCCGGTGGGTGGTACTACGGGCAGATCGCGGCGCGCAGCGGCCTCAACGGCAACAGCCGCTTCCGCCTGTGGATGAACAACAACAACCTGGCGAACCCCACCGTCACGCAGACCGTCTGGCACGATGACCCGAGCCAGGGCATCAGGGCCGAGCTCGGCGTCGAGGGGTGGTCAGAGGGCAGCACACTCGGCGGCTACGTCGACGTCGCGCCCCCGCAGCGCCAGGGGTTTCGAATCGCGGCCTACGAGGTCGGCACCCAGTTCAGGTCAGACTGGTTCCCCGGCTGAACCGGGCGACGACAGCACGCGAGCGCGAGCGGGTCGGGTGCGGCAATGCTCGCCGCGAAGAGTGAAACGCCGGCGTGACACGACTTCCGGCACATGTGCGGCCCGAGGCCGACGCGTACGAGGGGCGTCATGCACGCACTCCTCTTGGTCGCTCTCTCGCAGCTCGCTGACCCACTCGTTCCCGCCGCTCCGGCCGAGGCGCCTGCCTTCGTCGAGCCCGCCCCCGAGGCGCAGCCCCTCGGCAAGCCGTGGTGGAGCATCGTCACGCCCATCGCCGGAGCCGTCGGAGGTGCCCTCGGCGGCCGCCGCCTCATCGCCGAGCTCGCCCCGAACGAGACGGACTGGCATTTCGCCGGCTTCATCGGAGGCTCGGTCATCGGGCTCGCCGCCGGCGCCCTCGCAGGCCACTTCGCGCGGCAGGGCTCGCTCGCCGCGCGCATTGCCACCGTCGCGCTCTACGCGCTCTCGACGGGTGCCGTGGGCTACGAGGTCTACCGCCTGCACCAGGACGTTCAGGCGATCTGCCGCACCGGCATCAACTGGAGCAGCGGCTTTGGCCCGCGCTGACTGCCGCCGCCGCTTCAGGGCCTCCTCGAGCTGAGCGTGGGCTCTGCGGCGAGGTAGTCGGCCGCCGCCAGCGTCTGGGCCCGCCCGAACCCGCCGACGAACCGCACCGACGTGACCTCGAGCCGCGCCGGCGCGAAGTCGGCGAGCGTCACCCAAACCTTCGCCTCGTCGTGCGTCTGCGTGAACCGGGCCTTCGCGGCGGCGGCCTCGTCGCCGGCGAGCCACACGATGCGGCCGCTCAGCGTCACGCGCGGCCGGTTCATGGTGGGGCCGTCGGCGCCGGCGATCAGCACCGAGGCGTCGGCCCTCGCCCGCAGGTTCTTCGTGTGCTCGGCGAGCCCCGAGAGCAGGAGCAGCGGCCGCCCGCCGCCGTCGTCGGTCACCGCCACCAGCGTCGCCAGCGGAGCGCCTTCTGCGCCGGCCGTCGCGAGCGTCGCCGTTCGTGCGGCCTTCACCAGGGCTCGGGCCTCGGCTGCGCTCATCGCGCCGAGAGCCTACGGCAGGTGCCCGGCCCGAAGCTCGCGCGCGACGTACAGCAGGCTGTCGTCGTGCCCGAGCGTCCCGGGCAGGTCGAGCACGCGCGAGCCCTTCACCACGGCGCTCGGGGCGTTCGGCGAATAGCCGGCGCGCGTCGGCTTCATGATGACGTCGCCCGGGTACTGCGTGCGCAGGTGCAGCACCGCCACGCCCGCGCTCGCCGCCGGGTAGCTGCGGTGCGTGGTGCCGAGGTCGTTGAAGAAGTGCATGTGGTCGTCGGCGTCTTGAATTTCGGGCCGCGCGCCGACGCCGGCGAGCGGTGAGGCGACGGTGATGAGCGTCACCGGAGCCGGCCGCCCTTTGAGCCGAAACCGGCTCGCCGCGAACGCGGTGACGACGCCGCCCGCACTGTGCCCGAGCACGACGATGGGGTGGTCGGGGTGGCAGCTCGCCAGCTGCTGCACGCCGTCGACGAGCCCCTGCACGATGACGCCGCGCTCGGCGTACGCGAACCACCGGTACATGTAGATGGCCGCGGGCTCGAGCTGCGCGAGCGTGGGAATCACGCCGACCCACTCGGTGCCTTCGCCGCCGATGCCGTGCACGAGCACGAACACGGTGCCGCTCGCGGGTGCGGCGGGGCAGGCGCCGTCGAGCTTCACCTCGTGAAACTGGCGGCGGTGTGCGCTGCGCAGCCGCTCCATGTAGGGCGCGTCGTCTTCGGCGTCGATCGACGCGGCTGCGGGCACCAGCACCGCCCCGTCTCTGTCGAGCGTCAGGGTGGGCTCGACCGCGAACCACCCGGTCTCGACGCCGGCGATCGACTGAATCAATCGCACCATCGGCGCGCCACGCGGAAAACAGCCGACCGACAAAATCGCCAACACCCACACCCACCGCACGGTGGCCGTTCGATAACTGCCGGGGTCAGGGTGCGCCGGGGCGATACCGCCGGGGAACATGCTGTGAGACGCTCGGGCGCGGGTGGAACATCTCACTGCCGAGCGGTGCGCAGACCTCGCGGCCGGGCGGCTGCCTGCCGACGACGCCGCCGCGGCGCGGGCCCACGTCGACAGCTGCGCCCTCTGCGCGACGAAGCTGCAGCACGCCGAGTCGGCCGCGCGCGACGTGCCGACCGGTGAGCTGACGACGGGCACGCCGGCTCCCGTGCGGCACGACGAGGCGCCGCTCGAGCGCGGCACGCAGGTCGGCCGCTACGTCGTGCTCGACGTCATCGGCCAGGGCGGCATGGGCATGGTGTACGCCGCGTTCGACCCCGAGCTCGACCGGCGGGTCGCGCTGAAGCTGCTCAAGGCGCGCGAGGTCAGCGACGAGGGCAAGAGCCGGCTGATGCGTGAGGCGCAGGCGATGGCGCGGCTCCAGCACCCGGGCGTCGTCAGCGTCTACGACGCGGGCGTTCACCAGGGCCGCATCTACGTCGCGATGGAGCTCGTCGCCGGCGCCACGCTCAAAGAGTGGCTTCTGACGCGGCGCCCGTGGCGTGAGGTGGTGCGAGTCTTCGTCGAGGCGGGCGGCGGGCTCGCTGCGGCGCACGCGGCGCACCTGGTGCACCGCGACTTCAAGCCGGCGAACGTGCTCATCGGTGAAGACGGGCGCGTGCGCGTCACCGACTTCGGGCTCGCGCGCGCCGACGGCGAGGTGCTGCCCGAGCTGCAGGGGGGCGGGTCGTCGTCGCACAGCCTGTCAGACCCGCTCACGCAGGTCGGCTCGGTGGTCGGCACCGTCGGCTACATGGCGCCCGAGCAGATTCTGTCGAAGCCGCTCGACGCCCGCACCGACCAGTTCGCGTTCTGCGTCTGTCTCTGGGAGGCCCTCTACGGCCGGCGCCCGTTCACCGGTGACACGGCGGCGGCGGTCACGCAGGCGGTGCTCGACGGCCGGCTGCCCGAGGCGCCATGGGGCGGCGGGGTGCCGAAGCGGCTGCACGCGCTGCTGATGCGCGGGCTGAGCCGGGAGCCTTCGGCCCGCTTCCCCTCGATGGAGGCGCTCCTGGGCGAGCTCACCCGCGACCCGCTCGTCGCGGTGAAGCGCGCGGCGCCGTGGCTCGCGGCTGCGGGGCTGCTCGTGGTCGGCGTGGCGGGCTTCTCGTGGCAGCGCGCGCGGGCCTCGCGCGAGTGTCAGGTCTACGCGGGCCGGCTCGCGGGCGTGTGGGGCGACGAGACGAGGCAGAAGGTGCGCGGCGCGTTCGAGGCGACGAAGGTCACGTTCGCGCTCGCGGCGTACGAGACGGCGGCGCGCGGGCTCGACGCCTACGCGCGGGCGTGGGCCGACCAGAGCGCGGCGTCGTGCGAGGCGACGCGCGTGCAGGGCCGCCAGAGCGACGAGGCGTTCGCGCTGCGCGAGGCGTGCTTCGCGCGGCGGCTCGAAGAGCTGTCGGCGGTGAGCGCGGTGCTCGGCGAGGCCGACGGGCCGACGGTCGAGCGCAGCGTCACGGTCGTGTACGGGCTGACGCCGCTGTCGTCGTGTGAAGACGTGGCGCGGCTGAAGGCGCGGGCGGGGCGCGACGTCGAAGGCGACGCCGAGGGCAAGGCGCTGCGTGAGCTGGTGGTGCGGGGCAAGGCGCTCATCGACGCAGGCCGGTACGCGAAGGCGCTCGAGGTGCTCGAGCCGGCGGCGGCGCAGGCGAAGGGCAAGCGGCCGGCGCTGCACGCCGAGGCCGAGCTGCTGATCGGCACGCTGCTGCAGCAGACGGGCAGGTTCGCCGATGCGCTGACCCGCATGCAGGCGGCGTTCAGGCTCGGGCTCGCGGCGGGGCTCGACGAGGTCGCGGCGCGCGCGGCCATCGCGGGGGCGAAGGTGGCGGGCATTCTCGAGCGGCCGGGCGAGGCGCGCATGTGGCTCGACACGTCGGCGGCGCTGGTCGAGCGGCTCGGCAACGACTCGCGCCTGCAGGTCGACCAGCTGTCGGCCGAGGGCATCGCGCTCGCGACGGCGGGCAAGCCGGCCGAGGCGGCGAAGGTGCAGGAGCAGGCGCTGAACGCCGCGGCCGCGCTCTACGGCGCCGACCACCCGCTGATGTGGAAGGTGCACTTCGACCTCGGCACGAGCCAGGTCGGGGCGCACGAGTGGCTGAAGGCGCTGCCGGCGCGCGAGCGCGCGCTCGAGCAGAAGCAGACTGAGCAGGTACCCGCCCCCCCCCAGGTGGCGCTGGTGCTCGCCAACCTCGGCAAGGCCTACTTCTTCGCCGGGCAGCCGAAGCGCTCGCGCGAGTCGCTCGAGCGCGCGCTCGACATTCGTGAGCGGCTGCTCGGGCCCGAGAGCCCGCGGCTGGTGCCGCTGCTCAACAACCTGGGCGACACGCTCGCGAAGACCGGTGACGTCGAGGGCGCACGGCCGCCGCTGCAGCGTGCCATCGCGCTGGCCGAAAAGACGCTGGGGCCGAAGCACGGCTTCACGGCGGCGGCGCGCATCTCGCTGGCCGAGGCCGAGCTGTCGGTGGGCAAGGTGAGCGAGGCGAACGTGCTGGTAGAGCAGGTGCTGGCGGCGAGCCCGCCACCGGCGTTCGTGGCCGAGGCGTTCGCGGTGAAGGCGTTCGTGCTGCTCGAGCAGGGCAAGGCGAAAGAGGCGAAGTCGTTCGCCGAGAGCGGGGTGACGGCTGCCGAAGGCATCGGCAAGTCGAGCGCCGAGCTGATTCTGCCGCTGACGGCGCTGGGCGAGGCGCTGCTGCAGCTGAAGGGCGAGAACGAGGCGGTCGCGGTGCTCGAGCGTGCGCTGAAGGTGGCGAGCGAGACGCGGGCGTGGCCGGTGCACGAGGCCGACGTGCAGTTCCCGCTCGCGCGGGCGCTGCTGGCGACGGGTGGAGACTCGCACCGGGCGCTGGGGCTCGCGGCAGAAGCGGAAGCCGCGTGGGGCACGACGGGGGCGCGGGCGGCGAGACTGAAGACGCTCGAAGCCTGGAAGCAGGCGGCGCGGTGACGTATAGCGGCGTACGTGCAGAAGAAATGGGTGTTGCTCATCGCGGTGGCCTCGGTGGTCATCGTGCTGGACCAGTGGTCGAAGTACGTCGTGCTGCGCGAGCTGACGACGGCGTTCGACGCGAGCGACGCGTTCGGTGAGCGGCTGCACATCTTCACGTCCGACGCGCCGTCGCCGGGCTTCGACGGCTACCACTTTCGTCAGAAGCGCACGGTGACGGTCTCAGAGTCGTTCATGCGGCTGCGCTACGCAGAGAACCCGGGCGCGGCGTTCGGCCTGTTCCGCGGGCTGCCCGATGGGCTGCGGGGGCCGCTGTTCCACCTGGTCTCCATCGGAGCGGTCTTCCTCATCCTCCACTACTTTCGAAAGCTGAACGGCTCGAAGGAAGAGGTGTGGGCGGTGGCGGGTCTACCGCTGGTGCTCGGTGGCGCCATCGGCAACTACCTGTGCCGGCTCTCGCGGAGCTTCGTCATCGACTTCATCGACGCGCACTGGAAAGACGACCCGAGCCTGGTGTGGCCGAGCTTCAACATCGCCGACTCGGCGATCGTGGTGGGCGTGGGCCTGCTCGTCATCGACTCGTTCGTGCGCAAAGAGAACAACAAGAAGGTCGCCGTGCCGGAGCCTGCCGAATGATGCCTGTGCTGTACCGCATGACGTTCACCTCGGCGGCGGGTCACATCGTCGCGTACCTGCTGGCGCTGGGCATCGTCGTGTACACGACGTGGAACGGGTGGCGCACGGCGACGGGCCCGATGGACCCGAAGACCGGCACGTACAAAGAGCCGACGAAAGACCAGCGCATGGAGCGCGCGCGCATGTACTTCGTGCTCGGCCTCGGGCTGGCGGCGTTCGGGCTGTACTACGCGCTGCCCGACCCGCCGCTGTTCGGCAAGGGCAAGGGCGAGGGCATACCCCTTCACACGTACGGCATTCTGATCGGCATCGGGTTTCTCGGCGCGGTGAGCATCTCGGCGTTTCTCGCGGAGCGGGAGTGGATTGGCGAGAAGGGCAAGAAGATGAAGGAGCAGATCTTCGACCTCGCCTTCTACGTCTTCATCGGCGGCATCGGCGGCGCGGTGCTGCTGTTCAACATCGTGAACATCAAAGAGGTGCTCGTGTCGGGGCCCCAGATGGGCATGGTGTTTCAGGGTGGCCTCATCGCCGCGGCGGCGGTCGCGTACTGGTACGGCAAGAAGAACGACATCGACTTCTTGCGGCTCAGTGACATCGGGCTGCCGACGGTGTCGCTGGGGTCGGCGTTCGGGCGGCTGGGGTGCTTCGCGGCGGGGTGCTGCTGGGGCAAGCCGCGGCCGGCCGATGCGACGCTGGCGGTGAGGTTCCCGGGGTCGCAGGTGCAAGACATCTTTGGTGGGCACACGGGCGGGGTGTCGAGCGCGGCGTACGCGTCGATGTCGGACCCGCAGAACGAGACGCGCTGGGTCATCGAGGCGACGGGCGAAGTGTTCAAAGACGCGGTGCCGGGCGCGGTGCGCATCAGCGAGTGGGCGAGCTCGCACGGGCACACGCTGCCGATTCACCCGACGCAGCTGTACGAGTCGGCGGCGCAGTTTCTGCTGTTCGCCCTGTTCATCTCGCTGCGGCCGTTCAGGCGCTTTCACGGCATGATCGCGGGCATCTGGCTGATGGTGTACGCGGTCGAGCGTACGACGGTCGAGCTGTTCCGCGGCGACGGTGAGCGCGGCACGATTCACGGGTGGTTCGACTTCATTCCGCGCGAGGCGTGGTGGAACATCTCGACCTCGCAGTTCGGGTCGCTGGTCATCTTTTCGCTCGGGGCGTGGCTCTTGGTGACGCAGTACCGCAAGTACGCGGCGCGGCCGAAGCTGGAGCTGCCGACGGCGAGCGACGCGCGCAGCGCTGCGGCGTGAAGGTGCGTTAAGGTCACGGGGCCTTGCCTCCTCAACAACTGGCGAACGCCAAGGGCCAGCCGCACACCAGCGAGACGCTGAACGAAGAGATCGACGGTCTCATGGATGAGATCGAAGTGCTGCGCGCGGCGTACGAGCAGTATTTTCTGGGCATCGAGCGCAAGCCGCCGACGCAGCGTCACGACAAGCTGAAGAAGCGCGTGAACCTGATTCAGACGTCGACGGTGAAGCAGACGGCGGTGAAGTTCAAGGCGCAGTCGCTGAACGCGAAGCTGATTACGTACGAGCGGCTGTGGACGCGAACGTTGAACGAGATGGAGCAGGGCACGTACCGCCGCGACGTGTTCAAGGCGAAGCTGCACTCGAAAGAGCGGGAGGACGTGAAGCCTCCCCCGCCTCCGCCCGAGGCGCTGAAGGGGCCTGCGAAGCCGGCGGCGCCGCCGGCGGTGGCGGCAGCTGCGAAGCCGGGTGTGACCGCGGGGGCGCCGGCAGCAGCAGCGAGGCCGGCGCCGGTGGCGGCCCAGGCGGGTCAGATTTCAGACTCGAAGATGAAGGCCATCTACGACGCGTACGTGACGGCGAAGAAGCGCTGCAACGAAGACACGTCGAAGCTGTCGTACGACGCGGTGGCGCACACGCTGCGGCAGCAGGTGCCTGCGCTGATGAAGCAGCACAACGCGAAGAGCGTCGAGTTCAAGGTCGTCATCAAAGACGGCAAGGCCGTGCTGCGCGCGCTG
>JAEUJP010000081.1 GCA_016793725.1 Myxococcaceae bacterium
CTCGCTGCTCGCCGACGTGTTCGGCGATCTCGACGGCGAGCGGCGCGACATGCTGCTCGAGCAGCTCCGTTATTCCGCCCAGCTGGTCGCGTTTCTCGAAGGCGGCGGGGAAGAAGACGACCCGTGAGCTCCGAACGGGCACGGCTGCTCGCGCTGCTGACCGAGAAGTCGTTCGCGAAGAAGAAGGTCGTGCTGTCTTCGGGCCGCGAGTCGAACTTCTACATCGACTGCAAGAAGACGGTGCTCACCGCCGAGGGCCACGTGCTCGTCGGCGCCGAGCTGTTCGCGCTGATTCGTGAGCGCACGCCCGAAGCCGTCGGCGTCGGCGGGCTCACCATGGGCGCCGACCCGCTCGCCTCGGCCGTCGCGCTGACGTCGTTCTTGCGCGGGCACGCCCTGCACGCGTTCTACGTGCGCAAAGAGCCGAAGGGCCACGGCACCGGCCAGTGGGTCGAAGGGCTCACGTCGTTCAGCCCTGGCGCGAAGGTGGCGATCGTCGAAGACGTCGTCACGACCGGCGCGTCGACCATCAAGGCGATCGAGCGGGCGAAGGCCGAGGGCCTCGAGCCGCTCGGCGCGTTCGCGCTCGTCGACCGCGACGAGGGCGGGCGTGAGGCCGTCGAGGCCACCGGCGTGAAGGTGCACGCGCTCTTCACGCGCAGAGACTTTCCGGCGTGAGTCGCGCCACCGTTCACGCTGAGCGCAGGCGCGCAGCGCCCGAGTCGAGGCGCGTTCGTGGCGACTCGCGACGTGTTGCGTGAGCACGAAGCTGCTGCCGGCGGCGCTCTTTCAGGCCTGCTTTCTCGGCGCCGTCGCGCTCTACAAGCCTGCCGCGAACGCCGTCGCCATTCACCGCTACGGCGCCGGCGCGCTGCCCTGGCTGTACCTCGGCGCCGCGCTGCTCACCGCCGCCCTCGCCGCGTGGAACGCGGCGACCCCCGGCCGGCGCATGCCGCCATCGAGGTACGCCGCGTACGGCGCCGCCACCTGCCTCGCCTGCGCCCTCGCCCTCGAGCTCGAGCTGCCGTTCGTCGCGCTCGCCGCCTACGTCTTCGCCGAGGTCTTCACCACCTCGACCGTCATCTCGCTGTGGAGCTCCCTCGCCGACACCTTCGATGCCCGTGAAGCGCGCAAGGCCTTCACCTTCTTGAACGGCGTCGGCATGGCCGGGGCCGTCGCCGGTGGCCTCGGCGCCCAGCTCCTCGCGCCCCAGCTCGGCGCGCCCCCGCTGTTCATCGCGGGCGCCGCGCTGCTCTCGGGCGCCGCGGTCGCCTGGCGCTTTCAGCCGGCGCCCGCCGAGGTGGGCCCGCGGCGCCAGAAGCCGGGCGGCGCGTGGGGCTACGTGCTGAAGACCCCGTACACCCGCGCGCTCGGGGCCGTCGTGCTGGGCTTCGCGATGTTGAGCCCGCTCGCCGACTTTCTCTTTCGCGCGCGCGCCGGGGCGGCCTTGAGCGAGGCCGCCATGGCCTCGACGTTCGGCAGCCTGCAGCTGTGGAACGGGGTGTTCAGCGCCGCGTTTCAGCTGCTCGCCGCCGAGGTGCTGCTGCGCCGGCTCGGCGTCGTGCGCTACCTCGCCGCGGTGCCCATCACGCTCGGCGCCCTCGCGCTGCTCACGGCCTTCGTGCCTGACATCTGGTCGGCGTACGCCCTCAAGCTCGTCGAGTCGTGCGCGACGCTGTCGCTGCTGCCGGTCGGGTTTCAGCTGCTCTACGCGCCGCTGCCCGACGAGGTGCGCGACGGGGCGCGCAGCGCCATCGACGGGTTTCTGCGCAAGAGCGGCCTGGGCTTCGGCGCCGCGCTGCTGCTGGTCGCCGCCCCTTTCGCCAGCGAGCCCGTGCTCGCGGGCATCTTGCTCGTGCTGTGCGCGCTGCTCGGCTGGGCGCTGCTCGGCATGCGGCCGCGCTACCTCGCGATGCTGCAGCACAAGGTGGCGGGCGCCGGGCAGGTTTCAATCTCGGGCCTCGACGAGGGGCTGCTCGTCGCGGCGCTCTCGACGCCCGACGGCGCGCGCGCGATGCGGGCGGTCGACCTGCTCGAGGCCACCGGGGCGAACCTCGGCGAGCACGTGAAGGTGCTGCTCACGCACCCCGACGAGCGCGTGCGCGAGCGCGGTGTGCAGGTGGCGCTCGAGACGAAGAGCACCGGCGTCGTGCGCGAGCTCGAGGTGCTCGTCACGTCGGGCGCGCGCCGGCCTCGCGACGCCGCCGTCTGGGCCCTGCCGCAGCTCGCGCCCGACAGTGCGCGGCTGCTGCTGCCCACCTTGATCGACTCCGAAGACGTCGGCCTGCAGTGCGCGGCGATCGGCGCATGGCTGCAGCTGCAGCCGAACGCCGCGGCGGCGCGCGCGAAGCTCGACGCGCTGCTCGAGCGGGGCCCGTCGGCGCCGGCGGCCGAGCGCCGCGAGCTCGCGCGGCTGCTCGGGCGGCTCGATGAAGAGGCTCGGGCGGCGTTCGGGCCACCGCATGGCGCGCCGCTCGAGCAGAGCGTGAGCGTGGTGGTGACGACGCCGGCCGAGCCGCGCGTCGCCGTGGCGCGGGTGCCGCCCACGAGCCGGCTGACCGAGGCGCTGGCGCGGCTGCTCGACGACGGCGAGTCGTCGGTGCGCCGGCTCGCCATCGAGGCGATCGGGGCGGGCCGCTACCTCGCGCTCGCCCCGCGGCTGCTGCGCTTTCTCACGTGGCGTGACGAGCGGCGCGTGGCCCGCGAGGCGCTCGAGGCGCTGGGCGAGGCGGTGGTGCCGCTCGTGGCGCAGGCGCTCGACGATCGCAGCCGGTCGGCGTCGCTGCGGTACCAGCTGCCGCGCGTGCTCAAGCAGATCGGCACGCAGGCGGCGTTCGACGCGCTGTTGTTCTCGAACGCCGACGATGACGCGTTTTTACACTACCGGGTGGGGGTCGCGATCGCGCGGCTGAAGGCCGACCGGCCCGGGCTGCTCGTCGACCGGCAGCGCCGGCAAGAGGCGCTGCAGCGGCGCCTCGACACCTACGTCGCGCTGAAAGACGCGTGGCGCGACCTGAAGGCGGCGCTCGGGCCCGACGCGCTGGTGGCGCGGGCGCTCGGTGACCGGCTCGATCAGGCGTTCGAGCTCTCGTTTCTGGTGCTGGGCCTCGAGTACGGCGAGCGCACGATGCGTCGCGCGCACGCGCAGCTGAAGGGGCCCGACGCGAAGGGCAGGGCGTGGGCGCGCGAGCTGCTCGATCACCTGCTCAACGAAGAAGAGGCCGCGGTCTTGCGGCCCGTGCTCGAGGCGCACCACACGCAGCTGCCGCCGGGCGACGCGGCGAAGGCGCCCGAGCGGCTCGCGGTGCTGTCGGGCTCGCGCGACTTCGTGGTGCGGGTGACGGCGCGCGCCGTCGCGCGGCGGCGGGGGCTGTGGCCGAAAGACTACCGGGAGGACGACATGAGCGAAGTGACGGTGCGCAAGCTGCTGGCGCTCGAGGGTGTCGAGGTGTTCGCCGAGTGCGACGTCGACGATCTCGCGGCGATCGCGGCGGTCGCGCGCGAGCAGGCGTTCAAGGCGGGCGAGCGCGTGTACCGCGAGGGCGACCCGGGCGACGCGCTGTACGTCGTCATCGAGGGCGAGGCCGAGTCGCGCCGCGACGGCGAGGCGATCATCGTGACGCGCGCCCGCGAGGCGTTCGGCGAGGTCTCGCTGTTCGACGGCGCCCCGCGCGTCACCGAGGTGGTCGCCAAGGTCGACATGCGCACGCTGGTGATCGACCGCCGCGACTTTCTCGATCTGCTGGCTGATCGGCCCGAGCTGCTCACCGGGGTGTTTCGCGTGCTGTCGCGGCAGCTCAAGTCGCTGGTGAGCGAGCTGGGGGCACGGAAGAGCACCGGCGAGGTGCCTCGGGTCGACGGCTGAGGCGCTTGTCGGGGCACGACGCGTGTACGACGACGTGTACGACGACGAGGACGAGCACGTCGACGCGAACGGGTGCGGGTGCGGGTGCGGGTGCGGGTGCGTTGACGAGTACCGGACCACGTCGACGTCTACGTCATCGCGGTGAGCGTGGACGCACCCGCTCCCGCACCCGCACCCGAGAAGCGCCGAACCCGTCGACGTATTCGTCATCGAGCCCCGTCGTCGTCCCCGTCGTCGTCGTCGTCACCGTCCCCGTCACCGTCCCCGTCACCGTCCCCGTCACCGTCGTCGTCACCGTCGTCGACCCGCAGTCAGCGGGCGGCCTGCCACCGAACGACGGGCGGCGGCGGCGCGTGCGCCAGCAGCCGCTCAATCAGCCGCTCCGGGTCTCTATCAATCACCATCAGCGCGCCGAGCTCTTTCGGCACGAACCCGTCGGCGATCGCGCGCGACACCTGCAGCTGCAGCCCCTCCCAGTAGCCGTTCGTGTCGAGCAGGCCGACGGGCTTGGTGTGCAGGCCGATCTGGCTCCACGTGGCGATCTCGAACAGCTCGTCGAGGGTGCCGAAGCCGCCGGGCAGCGCGATGAACGCGTGGCCCAGCTTTTCCATCAGGGCCTTGCGCTCGTGCATGGTGTCGACCTTGTGCATGGCCGACAAGCGGGGGTGCGCGAACTCGGCGCTCGCGAGCCCGTGCGGAATCACGCCCGTCACGCTGCCGCCGTTGTCGAGCACCGCGCCCGCGAGCGCGCCCATCATGCCCGCGCCGCCGCCGCCGTAGATGAGCTGCAGCCTGCGCTTCGCCATCGCCGCGCCGAGCAGCCGCGCGCCGGCGAGAAAGTCGGGCTTGTTGCCTTCGCGGTGGCCACAGAAACAGGTGATGGAGCTGATCGTCATGGCTCTCGGGAAACGACGGTCGGGTGCAGCCAGTTGTGATCGTCGGCGTTCGGGTAGTCGAGCGTGTAGTGCAGGCCGCGGCTCTCTTTGCGCCGCGTCGCGCACTCGACGATCAGGTGCGCCACGTCGGCGATGTTGCGCAGCTCGATCACGTCGCGCGTCACCTTGAACCGCCAGTAGTACTCACGAATCTCTTCGCGAAGAATGTCGAGCCGCCGCCGCGCGCGCGCCAGCCGCTTGCCGCTGCGCACGATGCCGACGTAGTTCCACATCAGGCGGCGAATCTCTTCCCAGTTGTGCGTCACCAGCACGCTCTCGTCAGACTCGACGGCCGCCCCGGGGTCCCACTCCGGCTGCGGCCCCGCGACCGGCAGCCCGCTCTTCACCTCGACCGTCGCCGACGCCGCCGCCCGGTGCCCGAACACCAGGCCCTCGAGCAGCGAGTTCGACGCCAGCCGGTTCGCCCCGTGCAGCCCCGTGCACGCCACCTCACCCACGGCGTAGAGCCCCGGCACGTTCGTGCGCCCGTTCAGGTCGGTCTGCACGCCGCCACACTGGTAGTGCGCCGCCGGCACCACCGGTATGGGCTGCACCGCCATGTCGATGCCGAACTGCTTGCACGTCGAATAGATGTTCGGGAAGCGCTCGACCAGAAACGCCTTGCCGAGGTGGGTCATGTCGAGCAGCACGTGCTCGTCGCCCGTGCGCTTCATCTCGGTGTCGATCGCCCGTGCCACGATGTCGCGAGGGGCCAGCGCGCCCATCGCGTGGTACCGCTCCATGAACGACTGCCCGCTGCGCAGGCGCAGCTTGCCGCCCTCACCGCGCAGCGCCTCGCTGATGAGAAAGTTCTTCGCCTCGGGGTGAAACAGGCACGTGGGGTGAAACTGGTAGAACTCCATGTTCGCGATGCCCGCGCCCGCGCGGTAGGCCATCGCGACCCCGTCGCCCGTCGCCACGTCGGCGATGTTGCGCAGCTCGATCACGTCGCGCGTCACCTTGAACCGCCAGTAG
>JAEUJP010000102.1 GCA_016793725.1 Myxococcaceae bacterium
GGCCCGGGGGCAGGCTGAATCAACTTCTCGCCCGAGACACCGGGCCCGCCGTTCTCGTACTTCGCCAGCTCACGGTTGATCGACTGCGTCATTCTCGCGAGCGGCCCCGGCTTGCGCGAGATGTCGATGACCACGTCGTACGACGACACCGCGCCGTAGAACTGCTCGACGAACTGCTGACGCTCTTTCATTTTGCGCTCGAAGATGCGGCGAAAGTCGCTCGAGTCGCGAATGATGTACGGCGTCATGAACAGCAGCAGGTTGGTCTTGATCTTCTGCTGTGTCTGCTGCCGAAAGAGGTTCCCGAAGAGGGGAATGTCGCCGAGAATCGGCACCTTCTTCACGCCCTCGATCACGCGCTCCTGCATGATGCCGCCGATGACGATCGTCTCTTGATCGCGCGCGACGATGGTCGTCTTCGCGGTGCGCTTCGCCGTCGTGGGGCCGAGCACCGGGTCGCGAGACGCGATCTCTTCGGTCTGCTGATTCACGGTCATGCGAATCATGTCGCTCTCGTTGATCTGCGGCTTGATGCTCAGCTTGAGCTCGACGTTCTGGCGCTGAATCGGGGCGAACGCGGCGCCCAGACCGCCCAACAGGCCAGCGCCCAGCCCGCCTGCGGCGCCCGGGATGGCGCCGCCCAGCCCGCCCAGCCCACCCAGGCCCTGTGGCGCGAAACCCGACTGAAACGGCACGTTCTGGCCGACGGTGATCTCGGCGTCTTCGTTGTCGGTCGCCAAGATGTGGGGGGTCGACAACACGTTCACGTCGGAGCTCGACTGCAGCGCGTTCATCACGACGCCCCACGAGGGAATCTGAACGCCGCCGAGCTCGAGCCCCGGCACCGTGGGCCCCTGAATGCCAGTGAGAAAGCCGCTCAGGCTCGCCAGGTTCGCGAGGTTCAACGACGGCGGCAGGCCGCTCGAGCCGTACTTTGTGCCGAACAGCACGGGCAAGGTGCCCTGGTCGGTCTTCAAGGGCACGCCACCGTGTACGTTGACCCCGAGTTCGCGGCTGCGGTCGAGGTTGACCTCCATGATGACGGCCTCGACGAAGACCTGCTTTCGAACCACGTCGAGCTTCTCGATGATCTTGACCAGCGACCGGTAGTCAGACGCGCTCGCGATGACGACCAGCGCGTTCGTCGCCTTGTCGGCCGAGATCTTCACTTCGCCCTGAAACAGCTCGGCCGCCGCGCCCGCGGGCTTTGGCGGAGGCGGCTGCCCCGGGGCCGCCTTCGGCCGGTTCGCGGTGCCCTGCGCGAGCGTCTGCAGCGTCGACGCGAGGTCTTCGGCGTTTGCGTTCTCGAGCGGGTAGACGTTGATCTTGTCGCCGGTGGGCCCGGGAATGTCGAGGGCCGCGATCAGCGCGAGAATGCGCTCGTACGCGGCGGGGCTCGCGATGACGATCAGCTTGTTCGTGCGCTCGTCGGGGATCAGCTGCGACAGCGTCGCGGGGCCGCCGCCCTCACTCGTGCCCGGAGCGCCCGGAGCGCCCGGAGCGCCCGGCGCCGCACCTGGCGGCATCGCCGCGATGTTGCCGCCGGGTCGCTGGCCCGGCTTCTGGGCCTTCGTCTCGAACAGCTTCTGCACCTTGTCGGCGATCTCTTGGGCCGTCGCGTACTGAACCTGCAGAATGCGGATCTCGTCGCTCGCCGCGCGCGAGTCGAGCTGTTCGACGATGCGCTCGAGCCGCCTCATGTTCGACCCGAGGTCGTTGATGATGATCGTGTCGGGCTGAAAGGGGATCGTGTCGCCCGACGGAGTGACCAGCTGCTGCAGCACGCCGCGCAGCTGCTCGATCTCGACGTACTTCACCTTGAACATGCGCGTCATCATCTGCTCGTTCGTCGAGTACTGTTCCGACGGGTCGAGCACGGTGGGTATGGGGAACTGCTTCGCGCGCTGCTTGTCGACGATCTTGAGGAACTTGCCGTGCGGGTAGACGGCGAGTGAGTTCGCGTCGAGCGCCGCGAGAAACGCCGCGTAGAACTCGTCGGCCGTGACCGCGACCTTGCCGGCCTCGGGGCCGATGATCGAGATCTTGCCGCGCACGTTCTCGGGCAAGATGAACGTCTTGCACGTGGCGTCAGAGACCGTCTGCACCAGCTTCTCGATCTCGACCTTGTCGAAGTAGACGTTGTACCGCGCGCTGCGCCGCACCTCTTCACACGACTTCTTGCCGGCGGGGGCAGGGGCAGCGGCTCCCGCAGGCGCTGCGGCAGGGTCGGCTGGCGCGATCGCCCGGTCACCGGGGGCGGGCCCTAAGGGACGGGGAGGTCGCGCCGGCTGGGCGAGGGCCGATGCGCACACCACACACGACAGCACGATGCTTACGCGGGTCATTTTCATTAGCGAACGTTGTAGGTCTTTCGAACCGTGGAGCCGTTGCGCTCGATCTCGATGTCGATGCGCGAGGCCTCTTTGAGCTTCGAGTAGATCTCGAGGGCTTTTTCGGGGCTGTTGAGGTCGTAGCCGTTGATGCGCTTCAGCACGTCACCGTTCTGCACGCCGATCTTCGTGTAGATGGAGTCGGGGCGAATCGAGAACAGCTTGAAGCCCTGCGCGACGCCGTCTTTGAAGGCGGGCACGATGCGCGCCTGCATCGCGACGTCGTTCAGGTTCGACAGGGTCTTGTCGATCTCGCCGCGCGGCACTTCGTACTCGTTCTCAGAGACCGCCTTGATGCCGTTGCCCAGCGCGACCGACGGCGGCGCGCCGCTGTTCGCGGCAGGCGCGGCGGCCACGGGGGCCGCGACGATGGGGGGCGGCGGGCCCTGGCCGTCGCCGCTGGTGGCGTCGATGAACTCGCGGCGGTTGTTGTTCAAGATGATGACGCGGTTGCGCTCGATCTCGAGGATCTTCGCGGTCTGCACCATGTCGCCCTGCATGTACGTCTGCGTCTTGAGCGTCACCACGTCTTGAATCGAGCAGATGCTCCACTCGGGCAGGCCGGCGACGAGGGTGCCGAGCAGCTTCACGCGCAGGCTCGTGTGCACCGGCTCGGAGCTCAGGTCTTCTTTCGGAGCCGCCGCCAGCGGCTCTTTCACGTCGGGCTCCTTCGGCAGCGGTATGCCGGTGAGCTTCGACATCTTTTCGCCGTCGAGCCCCGCCACCATCACCACCGGGCGCGCCTGCGGAGCGCTCTTCACCTTCGGCTGCGGCAGCGGCGTCACCAGCGACTCGATGAACGCGTTCGCGGTGCGCGCCACCATCAGCATCACGCCGAAGATGAACAGCAGGTGAACGACCCAGAAGTGGCGTTTGAAGATGAATTCCACGGCGATCGGCTCCGATGAGCAAGGCGGGTGCCATCAAGGCCCCTGTTATTGTTGGGGAAACTGCCGAAGCTCTGCAGCGGCTTTGCCATTTTGTCGCTGCAGCTCTGGCTCAAGGGTCGAGTTGTCCCTCGAGGGTGTACCGCTGCCCGTTTCGCTCGAGCTCGACCTTGAGAACGGCGCCCGCTTGAACCAGCGGCAGAACCGAAAAATCCGCGCGGCGGCCGTTGACGCCGACCAGCACGTCGCCCGCCTGTACGCCGAGCTCGGCGGCGGGCTTCGGCACCACGATCAGCTTGAAGCCGTTCGCGACCGGCACGATGCGCGCCTGCGCCCAGTCTGCGATTCGCGACAGCGAGAAGTGGGGGCGGCCCGGGTCAGCGCCGGCTGCGCTCGCGGGCGCGGCCGCGCGGGGCTGCATGCAGTGCGCTTCGCCGTCGTCGAGCACGACGCAGCCCTTCGAGATGGTGAGCACGCGCGCTGCGCCGACGGCGTCGCCGACCGCGACCGTGCGGCCCTCGACGATCGCGAACGAGTAGCGCGCATCTCGATCGACGAGGGTCCCGTGCACTTTCAGCGGTCGACGCGCCGGCGTCGGCTCGCGTTCCGGCCGGTCGTGCACCGGCACACCGAAGAGGCG